>NZ_JADBGL010000005.1:0-252477 GCF_037389205.1 Mycetohabitans sp. B46 | reverse complement strand
ATTCGCGCATCAAGCGTACGAAGCACCGCAGGGCGAATGGGAGACCACGCTGGCCGAGATGTGGGCTGAGTTGCTCGGTGTCGAACGAGTGGGCCGACACGACAGCTTCTTCACGTTGGGTGGGCATTCACTGCTCGCGGTGCGCTTGATGAACCGGGTGGCTGCCCTGGGCATCGCATTGCCGCTGGCGACGTTGTTTGCTGCGCCGACGCTGGCCGGGTTCGCCGCGGCATTGGATGCGCAACGTACGGACAGCGCCGTGCTGCCCGAGATCACACCGGTGCCGCGCGAAGGCCATTTGCCGCTGTCGTTCGCGCAGCAACGGCTATGGTTCCTCGCGCAGCTCGACGGGGTGAGCGACACCTATCATATCCCGCTGGCGCTGCGCCTGCGTGGCACCTTGAACCGTGTCGCCTGGCAGCGAGCGCTGGATGGGCTGTGGACACGTCACGAAGCGCTGCGCTCAGTGTTTTTGAGCGTCGACGGTCAACCACAGGTGCAGCTGTTGCCGGCCGAGACAGGGATGCCGATGATCTGGCATGACCTGCGCGGCGAGCGCGACGCGCAGGCCCAACTGGTGCGACTGAGCGCTGAGGCGGCACAGGCGCCGTTCGACCTGGCCCGTGGTCCGCTGATCCGCGCCTGCGGGGTGCAATTGGCCGATGACGAGCACGTCATGCTGCTGGTGCAGCACCATATCGTGTCGGATGGTTGGTCAATCGGGGTGCTGGTGCGCGAATTGAATGCGCTATATCGTGCGGCCTGCGGGGAGTCGGCCGAGCCGTTGCCGGCACTGACGATCCAATATCCGGATTATGCGGCGTGGCAGCGGCAGTGGCTCTCGGGCGAGCGGCTGCAAGCGCAAAGCGAATATTGGCGCACGCGGCTGGCCGATGCACCGGTGCTGCTGACATTGCCCACTGACCGGCCGCGGCCGGCGCAGCAATCGTTCGCTGGGGCCTATGTGCCGATCCGGATCGATGCGCAAACCACCCGGGCACTGAAGCGCGTGAGTCAAGCGCACGGTGCGACATTATTTATGACGGTGCTCGCAGCGTGGAGTGCGGTGCTCGCGCGCCTATCGGGGCAAGACGATCTGGTCATTGGTACGCCCAGTGCGAATCGTCACCATCGTCAAATTGAGCCGTTGATTGGCTTCTTTGTGAACACGCTGGCGTTGCGGGTGGATCTGTCTGGTGAGCCGACGACGACGCAGCTGATTGAGCGGGTGCGGCGCACGGCACTGGAAGCGCAAGCGCATCAGGATCTGCCGTTCGAGCAGGTCGTCGAGATTGTGCAGCCACCGCGCCGGCTCGAGCATACGCCGCTGTTTCAAGTGATGTTTGCGTGGCAGAACAACGAGACTGAAGCGTGGCAGCTGCCGGAGCTGGACGTCACGTCAGCGCCCTTGTCTTATGACGTGGTCAAGTTCGATCTGGAGTTGCACTTACAGGAGGCAGAGGAAGAGATTGCGGGGAGCCTGGGCTATGCGACGGCGCTGTTCGACCGTGCAACGATCGAGCGACACGTTGGGTATGTGCAGACGATGTTGCAAGCGATGGCGGCAAACGAGCCGCAACCCGTGACCCGTGTTGAGTTGCTGACGCCGGCTGAGCACACGTTGTTGCTCGAGACGTGGAATGCGACGCAACAGGACTATCCAGCCGATCAGTGCATTCACCAACTATTTGAAGCGCAAGTGGAGCGCACGCCCGAGGCGACGGCGCTAGTCTATGAGGATCAGGCGCTGAGCTACGCTGAGTTGAATGCGCGGGCGAACCGCCTGGCGCATCAGTTGATCGAACTGGGCGTGCAGCCCGATGCACGGGTGGCGATCTGCGTGCAGCGTAGTCCCGCGATGGTCATCGGGTTGCTGGCGATCCTCAAAGCCGGGGGAGGCTACGTGCCGCTTGATCCGACGTATGCGGGCGAGCGGCTCGCGCATATCGTGCAGGATGCGGCACCGGACATGGTGCTGGCCGATGCGGCGGGCCGGGCGGCACTGGGTGACGCAGCCGTGGCCGATCGCACCGTGCTCGATCCGAACAGTCTGCCGCCGCAGCCGCAGACGAATCCGTCGGTGCCGAGCCTAACGCCCCATCATCTGGCGTATGTGATCTATACGTCCGGTTCGACCGGTATGCCCAAAGGGGTGATGGTCGAGCACGCGCAGGTGGTGCGGTTGTTTGAGGCGACACAACCTTGGTATCACTTCGACGAGAACGATACTTGGTGTCTGTTTCACTCGTTTGCCTTTGACTTTTCCGTATGGGAGCTTTGGGGCGCATTGCGTCATGGTGGCAAGCTCATCATCGTTCCCCATCAGATGGCTCGTTCCCCGCAAGACTTCCACCGATTAGTCTGTGAACAGGGCGTCACGGTATTGAATCAAACCCCAAGTGCGTTCAAAGCATGGATTGCCAGCCAAGCGCAAAGCCCCTTAAGGGATCAGCTGCGCTATGTGATTTTTGGTGGAGAAGCGCTGGAGCCCTCCATCTTGCAAGCGTGGTATGCGACACGCGCAGAGCAGGGCCCGCAACTGGTGAACATGTATGGGATTACTGAGACGACCGTGCATGTGACGTACCGGCCGCTTCGACCTGAGGATAGTACGCAAGGGGGCAGTCCGATTGGCGTGCGCATCCCTGATTTGAAGATCTATGTGCTCGACGCCTATCAGCAGCCGGTGCCATTAGGCGCAGTCGGCGAGCTATATATTGGTGGCGCAGGGGTGGCGCGTGGCTACTTGAATCGTCCGGAGCTGACGGCAGAGCGCTTCGTGCGCGATCCGTTCACGGCCGAGCCCGATGCGCGCATGTATAAGACGGGGGATTTGGCGCGGTATTTACCCGATGGGAACTTGGAGTTCCTGGGCCGCAATGACCACCAAGTCAAGATTCGCGGCTTTCGCATTGAGTTGGGCGAGATTGAAGCCTGTCTGACTCAGCACGCGCAGGTGCACGACGCGGTGGTGCTGGCGAGGGGCGAAGGGCAAGCTAAGCGGCTAGTCGCGTATGTGGTGGCCGAGCCCGATGACGCGTTAGCGGGCAACTTGCGCACGCATGTGTCAGCCGCGTTGCCTGAATATATGGTGCCCAGTGCGTTCGTGCGGCTCGATGCGTTGCCGCTCACGCCCAATGGCAAGCTGGACCGGCGTGCGCTGCCAGCGCCCGATGGGCAGGCGTTTGCGCATCAAGCGTATGAAGCGCCGCAAGGTGAGGTGGAGACCACGCTGGCCGAGATTTGGGCCGAGTTGCTGGGTGTGGAGAGAATCAGCCGTCACGACAGCTTCTTTGCGTTGGGTGGGCATTCACTGCTGGCGGTGCAGCTCATTGAGCGCCTGCGCCGTCGCGCTCTAGGGTTGTCCGTGCGGGCGTTGTTCGATACGCCGGTGCTCAGCGCGTTGGCCCAGTCACTGAGTCAGCATCGTGAAGTGGCGGTGCCGCCGAATCGCATCACACCAGAGACGACAGCGCTGACACCAGACTTGCTGCCGCTGATCGAGCTGACGCAGGCCGAGATCGATCGCATTGTCGAGCAAGTGCCGGGTGGCGTGGCGAACATCCAGGATATCTATGCACTCTCGCCGCTGCAGGACGGCATCCTGTTCCACCATCTGCTGGCCACGCAGGGTGATCCGTACCTGGCGATTGCACAACTCGCCTTCGACACGCGAGCGCGGCTCGATCAGTATCTGGACGCAGTTCAGCAGGTGGTCAATCGGCACGACATTTTGCGCACCGCGTTTGTCTGGGAGGGGCTGTCCAAGCCCGCGCAAGTGGTCTGGCGTCACGCGCCGCTGTCGGTAACCGAGATCACGTTGGAGGCGAAGGATGGACCGATTGCCGAGCAACTGGCGCAGCGCTTTGATCCGCGCCACACGCGGCTGGATCTGAGGCAAGCGCCGCTGCTGCGTTGTGCGATCGCCCAGGACACGGACGGTCGCTGGTTAATGGTCCAATTGCAGCACCACCTGATCGATGACGTTTCCTCGCTCAAGATCATGCATGCGGAAGTGCGGGCGTTTATCGAAGGAAAGGGCGAGGCGTTGCCGGCAGCGCAGCCGTTCCGCAATTTGATCGCGCAGGCGCGACTGGGCGTCAGTCAAGCTGCCCACGAGCGTTTCTTCACCGAGCAGCTTGCCGACATTGAGGAACCGACGTTGCCGTTTGGTCTGTCGCAGGTGCATTGCGACGGTGCGCAGGTGCGCGAAGTGCACCGGATGTTGCCGCAGGCATTGAACGATCGGCTGCGCGCGCATGCTAAACGGCTGGGCGTGAGTCTAGCGAGCCTGTGCCATCTAACGTGGGCACAGGTGCTCGCGCGCGCCAGTGGCCAGCAAAGGGTGGTGTTTGGTACGGTGCTATTTGGCCGGATGCAGGCCGGTAGCGGTGCCGACAGTGCGATGGGGCTGTTTATCAATACGCTGCCACTGCGCGTAGACTTGGCCGGCAGCGTGGAGGCAGCCGTGCGCGCCACGCATGCGCGGCTGGCGGCGCTGCTCGAGCATGAGCATGCGTCGTTGGCCCTGGCGCAGCGCTGTAGTCGCGTGCCGGCGGGCACGCCGTTGTTTAGCGCGCTGCTGAACTATCGGCATAATGCGCTCAGCACAGATGAGCACAGCATGCTGCCCGGCGTCGAGTGGCTCAGTGCCGAAGAGCGTACCAATTACCCATTGATGCTGTCGGTCGAAGACTTCGGTCATGCGCTGGGGTTGACCGCGCAGGTCGTGGCGTCGTTGGATCCGGATCGAGTATGTGGGTATATGCAGCAGGCGCTGCACAGTTTGGCCGAGGCGCTCGAGACGAGGCCAGAATGGTCGATTGGACAATTGGAGATATTGCCCAATGAGGAGCGGGAGCAGCTGCTGCAGGCGTGGAACGCGACGCAGCAGCCCTATCCGTCGCACCTGTGCGTGCATCAGTTGTTCGAGGCGCAGGCGCAGCGCACGCCTGAGGCGACGGCGTTGGTCTCTGAAGATCAGGCAGTCAGTTACGCCGAGCTGAATGCGCGAGCCAATCGTCTCGCCCATCAGTTGATCGAGTTGGGCGTCCAGCCCGATGCACGTGTGGCCATTTGTGTCGAGCGCTCACCGGCGATGGTGGTGGGACTGCTCGCGATTTTAAAGGCCGGCGGCGCGTACGTGCCGTTGGACCCCGCGTATCCGGGCGAGCGTCTTGCGCATATCCTTACGGACGCGGCACCCGCCATTGTGCTCGCGGATGCAGCGGGTCGGACCGCACTGGGGGACGCGGTGCTCGCGTCGCGCACGGTGCTGGATCCGCATAGCGTGCCGCAGCGGGCGGAGACCAATCCAGCGGTAAATGGCCTCATGTCTCATCATCTTGCGTACGTGATCTATACCTCTGGCTCCACGGGTAAGCCCAAGGGGGTGATGGTCGAGCACCGCAATGTGGTCAATTTCTTGACCGCCATGTCGTCATCACCCGGTATAACAAGCGATGACCGTTTGCTGGCCGTGACTAGCATCGCTTTTGATATCGCTGGCCTGGAGTTGTATTGGCCGATGAGCCAGGGTGCGACGGTGGTGATGGCGAGCCGTGATGAGGTCACTGACCCGGTCAAGCTGCACAATCGGATCATTGAACAACGCATCACGGTGATGCAAGCCGTGCCGTCCGTTTGGCGGGCATTGCTAGAGCTACCCGAGCCAATGCTTAACCTAAAAATATTATGCGGCGGAGAAGCCTTACCTTCGAGTCTGTCTATCCGGCTGGGTCGCGCGACGGGAGGATTGTGGAATCTGTACGGTCCTACGGAGACGACCATTTGGTCCTCTGCCTTGCAATGGGTGGGTCCACGCGACACGGATGGACCCACTGTGCCCATTGGCCGGCCTATCGCGAACACGCAACTCTACGTGTTGGATGCATACGGCCAGCCGGTGCCGTTGGGCGCAGTCGGGGAGCTGTATATTGGTGGCGCAGGCGTCGCGCGGGGTTATCTGAACCGTCCGGAGCTGACCACTGAGCGTTTTGTGCGCAATCCCTTTTCTCAAGAAGCCGATGCGCGGATGTACAAGACAGGGGATTGGGCACGTTATTTACCCAACGGCAATCTGGAGTTCCTAGGCCGCAATGATCATCAAGTCAAGATTCGCGGCTTTCGGATTGAGTTGGGCGAGATCGAAGCGTGCCTGGCTGCCCATCCACGGGTGCGCGACGCGGCGGTGCTTGCGCGTGGTGAGGGCGTCAATCAGCGGCTGATCGCCTATGTGGTCGCTGAGGAAGATGAAACGCTCACCAGTGTGCTGCACGCGCATCTGGCGGCCAACTTGCCCGACTATATGGTGCCGGCCGCATTGGTGCGGCTCGATGCGTTCCCGCTCACGCCGAACGGCAAACTCGATCGGCGTGCGTTGCCCGCGCCGGATGAGAATGCGTTGGTGCGTCAAGTGTATGAGGCGCCACAAGGTCAGTTCGAGACGGCGCTCGCAGCGATTTGGACCGAACTGCTGGGCGTCGAGTGTGTCGGCCGGCACGATAGCTTCTTTGCGCTCGGCGGGCACTCACTATTGGCGATGCACTTGATGAGCCGTGTTCGTGATGTGCTTGGAGTGGAACTGGCCATTCGCACCCTGTTCGAGGCACCGACTCTCGCAGGTTTGGCACAACGCTTAGTCGAGCAGCAGGGAAGCCAAGAAAGCTCATTTGGTGTGCTGCTTGCGCTCAAACCTCAAGGTAGTCGTCCTCCGCTTTTTTGCATCCATCCCGCCATGGGGCTGAGCTGGAGCTATATGGGCTTGTTGCCTCACTTGGATAGTGATCAGCCCCTCTATGGCTTGCAAGCGCGTGGATTCGACGGAACAGGGACGCTTGCCTCCACGATTGAGGCGATGGCGTCGGACTATCTTGAGCAGATTCGCCGCATTCAGCCTCAAGGACCGTACCACCTATTAGGATGGAGCTTAGGGGGCATGGTGGCTCACAGCATGGCGGTGCAGCTGGAGCAGCAAGGTGAGTCAGTGGCATTACTGGCGTTGTTGGATAGCCATCCCAACCCCGGCGTGTTGGATGATGTGCCCGAATTTGATGAAGCGGCCCATTATGCTGCGCTGGTGGCGCAGTATGGTGAAGAATTGATTTCGGCTATGGATGAATCGCTACGGCGGAACGCTTGGGAAATCGCGAAAAACCATCACCGTATTTTGAGAAACTTTTCTCCGCCCATCTATGGTGGCAACGCGCTTTTCTTCCACACAACCCTAGTGGACGATGCCTCTCCCACGCTCGTACCTCGCGATGCATGGCAACCTTATGTACGTGGGAATATCGAGATTTACGATGTCCATTGCGTCCATAGAGCACTGCTCGAACCGGAACCAGCCGCTGCAATCGGTCGTGTGATAGCGAGGAAGCTAAATGAATTGGCAGATCAACGGCGCGAATCGGCGTATCCTGTGGCACAAGCTTGATGTCTAGCGCGGGTGTTTATCCCCGGAAAATGAATAGGAGAATTGAGTATGAGTGAAGCATGGGATGATTCAAGTGGTCTGTCGTGGTGGCCGTGAATGCCGAGCCTCACCACGCGCTGTGGCCCAGTTTTGTCGATGTGCCAGCAGGCTGGCAAACTGGGCATGGAACCGCTATGCTTCAGGCGTGTTTGGACTATGTCCACATCCATTGGATGCCGATGCGCCTGAAAAGCTTGGCGAAAATTGAGTAGAGGAAATGGGTGACCATACCCTCCCTTTTTGTGCGCCAGCGTGGACTGCTTCGCCTATATCGCTTATGAGCTTGTATGGGCAGAGCATCCCGATGGCGTTTCAAGACTGGTGTAACGCGCAGCGTCACGCTCGTATTGCCGTGACACTGCTGCGCAAAAACGCATGGCGACGGCAGGGCAAAGGTTCAGGGCGGTATATTGATACGGGGGCATACCATGCTGCGGCTTTCGCGGGGCGGGCCTGAATAGTACGAGGTACTATCCCGCGGTTGGCAAAATGGGGGACCGAAAAGCAGATAAAAAAGTGACCTATGGCAACGAGTTATGACAAGGACGTGGTGGCATGGGCCAATGAACAGGCCGCGCTGCTGCACGTCGGGAAGTTCTCGGCCCTGCATATCGAGCACGTTGCGCAGGAGAGCGAGGCCGTGGGCAAGAGCAAACAACGTGGACGGGGCAGCTGCATGGTCGTGCTGCTTGCACATTTTGCTAATGCTGTTCAAGCATTGTCAATGGCGTGACATTTGAAAAGTTAAAAGTCAATATCGCTCGCTCGATGACCGATGACGGGCCGCTTCCCGTATCAAGACAGTAGCTTACTCAACGCCCGCTTCAACTCGTCGCTTTCTTGGGTCTTTGGGATCTCCCTTTTTATATGGGTTTTATAAGTGGGTTTTATTTCCTTGTCGTTAAAAAATTCTTTCAATAATTTATCAGAGTGAGCCTGATAGGCAGGATTTGCAATGATTTGCGCCAAGCTCACCGGATCCGGCCGCTTTCTCTCCCAAATGGCAAACTCTTTAAATGCTGTAACAACTGAATCATGATATGAATGTTTTTTAATAATATCGATTGCCAGTTTATCGTCCGCATGTAACTGCGCATCCAAGTTTCGGTAGATTTTAACTTTTGATCCTGACAAAAAATTTTTTATTGCGCCATTGATGATTTTTTTATACGATTTATTGGCGCTTAGCTTGTAACATTCAGTGATTAAGTCTATCATATCTGGCTTTGCATATTTTGCCATGCAATCAAGTTTATCCTTTTGATTGTAGGTGGTGGAAAACCACCGTGCCAATGATCTTAAGGCAGATTTTTCTTTAGCTGTCAAATGCGGAGCCTGTTGAAGTATCGCTTTATCGTTTCGCGTCGAAGATTGCCTCGCCAACCAGAACGCAATCATTTCGCGTTTGACCTGAGTATCTATCGCTGCGGGAACAGGGACTGTGGCAACCCCCGGCAAAACGATGCCGTCCAACGCACACTCGCACTCCCATGCCTGCAACTTTTGTAGCCACCGGATTGAGGCGCCGATGGTCGCAGCGTCATATTGGACGCCGCACCCGCCTACCGGCTTGGCTTGATAGCGAGTGAGTAATTGCTGTTGGTGAAGGTCTGACAGCTGACCGTCTTCAAGCCGTGCCAGCACGTTGGTCAGGCTTTGCTCGGGCTGTTCCATCAGCCATTCCGATAGCCCTTTTAGGTTACGCACGTGCCGCTCTATAGTATTTTTTTTCAATGATTTATCCTCATCCTGTGAGTCGCAATAGGCAGCCAAGCGCGCGGACAGATCTTGGAGAAGCGCGGCGTCTTGAGGATTAGGGCGAAACAGGTAGCCTTTAGCGCGGGTAGCTTTGACTAAGCCGGCTGGCGTGGTGCGGGCCACGTCTGGCGGCGAGCCCTCGGAGGGCCATTCGGCTCGCCGCGCCGGCGTTGACGCCATAGGCGATGTGGGACGCCGGCCCGATCCGACCTGGACCGTCTGGTGCCACGTCATGCCATACGCGTGGTGGCTCTCCGGCAGCGTATGCAGTCCGCGCCGATCGCTGGAGGACCAACTCAGGATCGGTAGCGCGTGCCCGCTCATCGAACGCGGAGTCGGTCGCTGGACGGGTTGCGGTGCCGGCGCTTCGGCCCTATTATCCATCTCGGTTCGAGGCAAGCTCGGATCCGATGCGTGAGGAGCAAATAAGTAACGAGTATCCATGATCGGCTTGTCAGCCGCACGGCGGCTGCCTGCTGTGAAAAAAAGGTGAGCCTATTGTTGCGGCACGCGCCGCGCGACGCTGACAGACAGCCGAAGCCAGGACATGCCATGCGAGCATTCTGGCGGCAAACGATAAGGTAGGGCAGGCTCCAAAGTGGTCAACCCGTGCTTTCCTTCTGCCAGTCTCATTCCGGTTCTGCGCTGCCCCCCTCATAGTCTTTCACAGTCAGTGCCGATTCAACAGCGCGCTCTTGGGGGCGGCGTCTATATTCTGGCACTTCGATAGTGCCAGTCCTGTCGGAACACAAGATCGGCTAATTGAAACTTTCGACTTTACGCCGCGAGTCTGCCCGCCTTTTCGTCCCAATAGCGTGGGTGTCTCAATGCCAGCACTCATGCATCGACGATCGGTGCCCGCAGAGCGCTTCAACATCCGCTGTCGGTCCCAACGAGTTGTTAAAAGTGCGTGCCTAAATCCGCAACAGGGGCGAGTTGCGCAGTTGCGCGAAGCGCTTAAATGCCTCGCGCGCAAGACACGGGCACTGGCGCGGCCGCGACGATGAGCGGCCGCTTCGGTCACATCCAGTGCTGTAGGCCGAAATCGAACAGCAGGACGACGGCAGAGCAAAACACGCCGCACAGCAAATTGGCGATGCGATGCCCGAAGTCGCGATGGCGGCTGAGCGCAGCACCGATCAAAAACACGATCTCGGTTGCCACCTGCAGCCCGAACCAGGCGAGCATCACGGTGTACTCGTACCCCATTGAATTGAAGTTGGCAAAGTTCATGCCGTGCATATATATCCATGAGCCTACCCGCCATACTTCGTAGAGCAATAGCACTGCGGGGAATAGGTAGCTTGCGATATAGGTCGGCATCGTTGCATGTCGCAACTCGAAGTGGTTCTCGTGCCGCAAGAGATGGGTCGTGAACCGCATGATCTGCTCCTTTAGATATTCAACTTGTCACGTTATGGGCGGCACACAGCGTGCGTGCGCCTGATTTAACTTTAGGAAGCCTGCGCAAAGGTTTCAATGCTGCAACGCAGCATCATGCTGCGACACGCGGCAGCGGACATAAAGATGCGGCGTTGAGCAAGACGGTGATGCGACGCGGGGGCCCAACTTGCGTCAAGGTGCGCCGGGACGCGGAATGGGCGTTGCACTGCAGCAGATGCCATGCAAGCAGTGACCGCAAAATGCAAGCGGTGGCCAGTACGCGCAGTCGTTGGACAGACTGTGAGCCGGGCTGTCCTACACGACGGGGAATGCGTCGCCATCAACGCTGGATGCCCACCTGCCCTATCTGGCGCGCATCTGCGACATCGTGCCGTTGGACGCGTTAAGCCAGCCGAGCCGCGGCCGACCATTTTTCTGTGCAGCGGCGTCATCGAGCATCGCGCCGCACATTGGTGGATGCATCCGGCCGCCGCTGGTACAGATATCGAAAGGTTAAAGCGGCTGCCAAACCGCGAGCGCCTCGCACAATTGCACGAGCGCGGCTACCACGGCGCGGAGCTGCGGCAAGTCTTGCCGGTGCTGACGGGCGACGGGCTGCCGGAGGAGTCAATGAACGCACACGAGGGTCGCGATGGCGCCGCGCCGACCGGGCTTAGCGTGCGGCAAGTCAAGCAGATAGATGCGCGCGCGGGTTGACTTTCAGTCCCCTACGCGTTTTCATCCGATCCTAACCTGTTGCGACGACGCCGAATGCGAGCAGGAGATTACCGGCTCCCGGCGGGACATCGAACGGTTGATCGGCCGGCCCTGTGTGCAGGTTGCCTACCCGAACGGCAACTATGGGGAAAGGGAGATCCGGCTGTTGCGCGCGGCCGGCTACCGCACCGCCAGAACATGCGACGTCGGCTGGAACGATGACGCGACCGATCCGTTCAGGTTGCATGCCATCGATATCCATGACGACTCGTCGCTGGCATGGTTTATCGCGCAACTGACGGGGATTCCATTGTTCCTACGCTATGCGCGGCACGGCGGCGGCTGGCGCGGCCGCAAGCCCCAATTTTAACCCGTGCGACCGGCGTCAGTCGGCGGCTTGATCGGGATTTCGCAAAGCGCGTTAAAATAGTGGTTGAAGCGCCTCCTCTGTGCCACCGGCGTACGCTCGCCGGTTCGCCGTGCAGCTTGCGCGAACAATGATTTTCCCCTATATGGACGAACAGAAGAGACAGCGAATCATTGCGTATATTCACCATCGGATGGACGAGTATGGCATTTCCATTGAGCGTCTGGCCGAAGCCCTCGCTGAAGAGGAAAAGAAAATAAAGCCGATATTGTTTCGTGATGCGTATGGCAACGCATGGGATGGTGAAGGAGACATGCCTGATTGGCTCAAGCGCGCGGTGCATGCTGGGCAGTCGACTGAGCACTTCATGGTCGAGCCGGAGCAATGACCGGCGTATCTCCAGTGCCGCGCGCGACGCCGACGTGCGTGATGCCGCCTGTGCAGACCATTACGCTGGCTGATGGAGCAAGCGTTGCTTTCGCGCAGGCGGGCAGTGGCGAGCCGATCGTGCTGGTTCACGGTTCGCTGTGCGATTATCGGTATTGGGAGCCGCAGTTCGCGCCGCTGGCGTCGACGCATCGCGTGCTATCGCTCAGCCTCGGGCACTACTTCCCGACGCGTGAGCTGAATCGTGCGCTGCCGTTCAGTTGGGGTGTGCATGTACAGCAGATTGCCGCGTTCATCGACGAGGTCGTGCGTGAGCCGGCGCATGTGGTCGCGCACTCCCGTGGCGCCTACCTTGCGTTTCATCTTGCCCGCCGCTTTCCCGACCGGTTGCGCAGCGTGACACTGGCCGACCCGGGTGGTGCCGTTCAAGATAGTGATGCGCCAGGCGCGCAGACGGCGGGTAAGGACAACCCGCTGCGTGCCCGCGCCGTGGCGCTGATCGAGCAGGGCGAAGTGGACGCTGGCCTGGCATTGTTTGTCGACTCGGTCAGCCGTCCAGGGTCGTGGGCGCAAAGCCCGTACGGGTTCAAGGCAATGGCGCGCGACAACGCCCATACGCTGCGGCCACAAATGGCGGAGCGGATGCCGGCCTTTGCCGCACACGAGGCCGGCGCAATCACGGTGCCGGTCCTGCTCGTCGGCGGGGAGAAAAGCCCTTCGATCTTTCATCGGAACATCGAATGGCTGCACCAACGTATCGACGGTGCCAGCCAAACGACGATTACCGGCGCCTCGCACGGAATGAACTTGGCGCACCCGCGCGCATTCAATCGCGCGGTACTGGACTTCGTCAATGCGCAAGGCCAGGCGCAGTCGTCCGGAAACGGTATATAGGTAATATACTGATTCATTGCCTCGACCGGCCGGCTCCCATGAAACTCCCTGTCAATCCATTCAAACGTGCATTGGCCGAGGGCCGCGTGCAAATCGGCCTGTGGGTCGGCTTAGCGCATGCCTATGCAGCCGAGGTCGTGGCCGGCGCCGGCTTCGACTGGCTGCTGCTTGACGGCGAGCACGCCCCGAACACCGTTCCGTCGATACTGGGACAACTCCAAGCGGTGGCGCCGTACGCGTCGCATCCGATTGTCAGGGCGGCGTGGAACGATACGGTGTTGATCAAGCAGATCCTGGATATTGGCGCACAGACCGTGCTGTTACCGATGGTGCAGGACGCACAGGAGGCGCGACGCGCAGTGGCAGCGACCCGCTATCCGCCGCGCGGTGTGCGTGGCGTTGGCAGTGCGCTTGCGCGCGCGTCGCGCTGGAACCGCGTGACCGACTACTTGAAGCATGCCGACGACGAGCTTTGCGTACTGGTGCAAATCGAGAGCGCGCAAGGATTGCGCCATCTCAACGATATTGCCGCCGTCGAGGGGGTGGACGGGGTGTTCATTGGTCCGGCCGACCTGTGTGCGGACCTGGGCCACCTGGGGGAGCCTGAGCATCCGCAGGTGAGCGCGGCGATCGAAGCGGCGATCCAGCAGATTCGTGCGGCCGGCAAAGCGCCTGGCATCCTGATGTCTGAGGAGGCACTCGCGCGCCGCTATATCGAATTGGGCGCGCAGTTTGTCGCGGTCGGCGTGGATACGACGTTGCTGGCGCGTAGTGCCGACGCGTTGGCCGCGCGTTTCAAGCACGCGCTGCCCAAACCGGGGGCGCACGGCGGCGTGTATTGAGATAGAGGCGTGCAGCGGGCGGATCTCGCGCGCCTGCCCCTGATCAGCCGCGAGCCTGCGTTTGGCCTGCGACAGTGAGGACGAAAACGGGTGGCCGGCTGCGCGCGGTGATTCGTTCACGCCGACGCCACAGCCCGCTATGCAACGGGCTGTGGGCACCGGCCGTGCTACTGTTGGGAGGAACGGACCCAACCGGGAGATGGGATGACCAAGCCTTTCGTTTCGATGTTTGTTGCGCTCGCTTTGAGCGGCTGCGTGTTGATGCAGCATAATCCCGACGCTGGCGAACCCGAGAAGGTTGCCTCGACTGGGCGCAGCACGCAGGAGGTGATCGCGTGCATGACCGATGCTGCGAGCCGGCATCATGCGTCATTTCGCGCGTCGCCGATTCCCCAGGGCCAGATGTTGGATTTCGGTGACTCCAACATCGTGAAAATCCGTATCGACGACGATGGCAGTACGAGCTTCCGGTTCTATCCAGGCCAGCGCCATCCGGGCAACCTTTGGATCGAGGGCGCAGCGCGTCAGTGCGCGGATACGCCATGACGGTCCGTTGCAATGCGGTGGCGGGAACCTGTTGGCAGGGTCGTGCCGAGGGCAGGCTCGTGCGCGCGTTGCGCGATGGTGCACTGTGATGGCTGAGCGCGTCGATCTTGCCGCCTATTTCGAGCGTATTGGCTATGCCGGGGCGGCGCAGTCGACGCTTGAAGTGCTGAGTGGGCTGCACGCGCTGCATCCACGAGCGATTCCGTTCGAGAATCTCGATCCGTTGCGTGGCGAGCGCGTACGGCTGGACCTGGATCGGATCCAGCAAAAACTGGTGACCGGCGGCCGAGGCGGCTACTGCTTCGAGCACAACACGCTGTTTGGTGCGGTGCTCACTGAATTAGGTTTCGATGTGACGCCGATGCTTGCGCGCGTCTTATGGCGGCACGACGGTGCCGACGTGACGGCCAAGTCCCATCTGCTGTTGCATATCGCGCTACCTGAAGGGCCGTTCGTCGCCGATGTCGGTTTTGGTGCCGTCACACTGACGGCGCCGTTGCGGCTGGCCGCGGACACCGTTCAGCCGACGCCATTTGAGCCGGCTCGGCTCATCGGGCAGCCTGTGCTGCAACAGGGCTACGACCTTGAAGTAGCGCTGGGTTCGCGCTGGCAGAAGGTCTATTGGTTCGAGCCGCGACCCACGTATCGAATCGACCATGAGATGGCCAATTGGTACACCTGCGCCCATCCCGATTCCCATTTTGTCCACGAATTGAACGTGTGCCGCATCGTCGGCGACGTGCGTGCCGTGCTGCGCAACGATCGGCTCACGTTGCGCTTGCGTGACGGCAGCGATCAGCGGCGGCGGCTGGCCAGTGCCGCCGAGTTGGCGGAGTGCCTGACCGGCACGTTCGGTATCAATATTGACGGCATGGATATCGACGCGTTGTTTGAAAAAGTACGTGAGCCATGATCGGCGCGGGCATGGTGGTTGGGCAGGCTGCTCTGCAAATGTATTTGCGCTCCCTACGGCATCGCGTGCGTCGCAATGAACCGCTTAATTACATCATAGCGATGCTTGCGGACGGTACCGTCGTTGCCCAACAAGCCGTAGTTTCCATCGCCACCGTACGCCTCATCGTCAAGCAATTCATACAACGTAACGTTCTGAATATTGTACTGCTTAGCATACTGAATTAAGCCGCCGAGCGCATTTGGCCCAACCAGGTAGGCTGCCGATGCCTGTTCGCTCGCGCCCGGTCGGACACCTAGTTCGGTGATCCAGATTGGCTTGCGGTACGTCTCGTGCAAGCGCCTGAGCACGTTGACGCCTCGCGCGGCGGTGATGTCCCCCATGTCCGAATACCAATGCCATGCGGTGATGTCCCACTTCGGGATCCGGTGCCCTCGGGAGCCGTCGGGTTGCGTGCCGGTGTACAGCATGTCCAGGAAACCGAAATGTAGCCACCCTAGCGGGCACATCACGATCGTGGCGGAGGGGTTGGCGCGCTTTATCCCGTCAATCATGCCGAGAATCGAGCCACGAGCCTTTTGAAAAGAGGCATTATCATAGTCGTCCGGACTGCTGCCCTGTCCGCGGCGAATGCTGACATTCTCATACTCGTTACCCACCTGGTAATACTGGACGACGCCCTTGAGCGTCGTGGCGACCATCATTCCTAGTTTTAATCCGTCGCGGTAGGCTGCGTCCTCGTTGGCGTAGGCATTCAGATCGGCGGTCAGCGCAGCAAAGACGCCGATGCATTGTTTTTTTGCCAGTTTAGCAATTCGAAGAACCTTTTGTGTGCTGGCGTAATCGAAAACATCGTGCCCGTACATCGTCATACCCAGTTCCTTGATATGACGGAGTTGCTGTTCGTAACTCATCTTGTCGTACACGCCTCCTTGCCCGACGTGACCGCCAATACCGTAGAAAATTCCTTTGCTGCCATTACCGCACAGGATGGTGGGGGGCACAGCCAGGGCCGGCGTGTCCGTCGGTCTACCAGATTTCACGGCGGCGCCGGCCAGGGCCGACGGGATGGCCGCTACTGTCATGTCGCCCGCCTTCAAAACAGGCAAGTGAGAGGCGACATCCCCGTCGGTTTGATCGCTGAAGGCCATTTGGAGTGTCGTGCCGGCCAACGTCACAATTGCGATCCCCGCCAACAAGTAAGAAGAAAAACGTCTCATTCGATGCCTTTCGATACGCGCATCAGACATGCTACTGTGCGCGAACATTGGAACGATGTACGCGAAACCACAAAATGCCAGTGGTGAGTCGCTGACACGGCACAAAAGTGGCGGTGCCCTCGTACGGGCGTTGTGGGATGGTCAGCAAGTGCGTTGCTGCCGTCACCAGCCCCCGGCCGGGCCGTCGGTAGTTTGCTTGACACCTAAAATATTTAAGGGTAGAGTAATTTTCATAGTATGATCCAAACGGGGATGGAACCGATGCGAATTGTCTGTATTGGTGGGGGCCCCGCGGGCCTGTACTTCGCGCTGTTGATGAAAAAGCGCAATCCGGCGTATGACGTGACTGTCATCGAGCGCAACCGGCCCTACGATACATTTGGCTGGGGCGTAGTGTTCTCCAACCAAACGCTGGATAATCTGCGCGTGGCCGATGCGTCGAGCGCGGATGCCATTCTCGATTCGTTTCACCATTGGGACGACATCGAGATTCATTTCAAGGGCCGCACGATCCGCTCGTCCGGCCATGGTTTTTGCGGTATTGGCCGCAAGCGGCTGCTGAACATCCTGCAGGAGCGTTGCGAGGCGCTTGGCGTCAAGCTTGTGTTCGAAACCAACGTGACGAACGACGAGGCTTACGATGTAGACCTGATCATTGCGAGCGACGGCGCAAACAGCGTGATGCGCGCGAAATACGCAGCCACATACCAGCCGGATATTGACATGCGCCGCTGCCGCTTCGTCTGGCTCGGCACGCGCAAGCGCTTTGACGCGTTTACGTTCGTATTCGAGCAGACACAATGGGGCTGGTTTCAGGCGCACGCCTATCGCTTCGACGATGAGACCTCGACGTTCATCGTCGAGACGCCGGATGAGGTGTGGCGTGCCGCCGGCCTGGACGAAATGAGCAAGGAGGCTGGTATCGCGTTTTGCGAGCGGCTGTTCGCGAAATACCTGGATGGCCATGCGCTGATATCCAATGCCCATCACTTGCGCGGCTCCGCGCAGTGGATCCGTTTCCCGCGCGTCGTCAACGCACAATGGGTGCACCATAACGGCCGCGCACCGGTGGTGCTGATGGGCGACGCGGCGCATACCGCGCATTTCTCGATCGGCTCTGGCACGAAGCTCGCGCTGGAGGACGCTATCGAACTGGCTGATAGCATCGACGCCCATCGAGGGGACCTGCCGGCGGCGTTGACGCACTACACGCAGCAGCGCAGCGTGCAGGTGTGGCGCATTCAGAATGCGGCGCGCAATTCGACCGAGTGGTTCGAGAACGTGTCACGCTATACGTCGCTCGCGCCGGAGCAGTTCGCCTACTCGTTGCTCACGCGCTCGCAGCGCATTTCGCACGAGAACCTGCGCGAGCGTGATGCACGCTATGTCGAGGGCTTCGAGGACTGGTTCGCTGCACAAGCGGGTGTCGAGCGCGTGTCGGGCAAACGCTCCATTGCGCCGATGTTCACGCCGTTCACAGTACGCGGCGTTACGTTGAAGAACCGCGTGATGGTCTCGCCGATGGCGCAGTATTCGGCGCACGAGGGCACGGTCGGCGATTATCATCTCGTGCACCTGGGCGCGCGTGCCATGGGCGGCGCGGCGCTCGTGATGACGGAGATGACGTGCGTGTCGCCGCAGGGCCGCATCACACCCGGCTGTCCGGGCCTGTACGCGCCGGCGCACCTGCCAGCGTGGCGGCGGATCGTCGATTTCGTCCATCTGCACTCCGATGCGAAGATCGGCGTGCAGATCGGGCATGCCGGCGCGAAGGCCTCCACCCGGGTGGCCTGGGAGGGCATCGGCCAGCCGCTGCTGGACGGCAATTGGTCCATCGTGTCCGCGTCCCGGCAGCAGTATTTAAAGGGCGTCAGCCAGTGGTCGCGAGAAGCGACACGCGACGACTTGTGCGAGATTCATGAGCAGTTCGTGCGTGCGGCCGCGATGGCGCGAGAAGCGGGTTTCGACTGGCTCGAGCTGCACTGCGCGCACGGTTATCTGCTGTCGAGCTTCATCTCGCCGCTGACGAACCAGCGCACGGACGAGTACGGCGGATCGATGGAAAACCGTCTTCGGTTTCCGCTCGAGATCTTTGCCGCCGTGCGTGACGTCTGGCCGCAACACCTGCCCATGTCGGTTCGGATCTCCGCGCATGACTGGGTCGATGGTGGCATCACGCCCGACGACGCGGTGCTAATTGCACACGCTTTCAAGGCGGCGGGCGCGGACTTGATCAATGTGTCGTCGGGGCAGGTCAGCAAGCAGGAAAAACCCGTTTATGGACGCATGTTCCAGACGCCGTTCGCGGACCGCATTCGCAACGAAGCGGGGATTGCGACGATTGCTGTCGGCGCGATCTCGGAAGCGGACCACGTCAATAGCATTATCGCGGCCGGTCGCGCAGACCTGTGCGCGGTGGCCCGACCGCATCTAGCGAATCCGGCATGGACGTTGACCGAGGCGGCCAAGATCGGGTACCTGGATGTACAGTGGCCGAAGCAATATGCCGCGGCGAAGACGCAACTGGAGCGCAGCATCGAGTGTGAACGGCGGCAAACCGCGAAGGGTGCCGGACTGAGCGCGGTGGAGCGCGCGCGGCGTGCCGAGGAGAGTGTATGACGGGAGTCGCACTGCAAGGGCGGCACGCGGTCGTGACTGGCGGCGGCAGTGGTATCGGCGCCGCTTGTGCGCAGGCGCTCGCGCGCAGCGGGGCGCGGGTGACCGTGATGGGACGTGATCGGAAGCGCTTGTGTGAGCAGCTCGGGCGGTTAGTATCGACGCACGACGCTCACGCGCGGCCGGCGCCGTGCGCGCAAGCTGTCGCAGTGGACGTCACGCAAGCTGATTCGGTCGACACCGCATTTGCGATAGCGAGTGCCGCCTTCGGTCCGGTTGACATCCTGGTGAACAACGCTGGGCACGCACAAGCGGCGCCATTTAGCCGGACCGATCCGGCATTGTGGCAGCGCATGCTTGACGTAAATCTGGGCGGCGTGTACCTGTGCACGCGTGCGGTCATCGACTCGATGGTTGAGCGCCGGGATGGGCGCGTGATCAATATTGCGAGCACCGCAGGCCTCGCGGGTTATGCCTACGTAGCTGCATACTGCGCAGCCAAGCACGGCGTGATCGGGTTGACGCGCGCACTGGCGCTCGAATATGCGGCCCATGGCGTGACGGTGAACGCGGTTTGCCCCGGCTACACGGACACGCCGCTGCTACGCGAGTCGATCGCGCAGATCGTGGCGAAGACGGGCCGTGACGAGGCGGATGCGCGGCGCGAACTGCTACGCGCCAATCCGCAAGGCCGCTTTATCGCGCCCGACGAGGTCGCGGACACGGTGCTGTGGCTGTGCTCGCCAGGTGCCCGCTCGATCAATGGCCACGCAGTGTCGGTCAGTGGCGGGGAGGTGATGTGAGCCGCAGCAATCTCGACAATGTCGGCGACTTGGAACTGAGGAGTGGCGCCAGCAGCCATATGGGCCTGCGTCTGTGGCTGCGGCTATTGACCACGACCAACCTGGTGCAGACGGCGCTGCGCAAGCGATTGCGCGCCGAGTTTGATACGACCCTGCCGCGTTTTGATCTGATGGCGCAACTCGAGCGTCATCCGGATGGGTTGAAGATGAGTGAGCTGTCGCGACGGCTGATGGTGACCGGCGGCAACGTCACAGGCATCACGGACCAGCTTGAGAAAGAAGGGCTGGTCACGCGCACGGAGGATCCGAATGATCGCCGCGCGTATACGGTCCGGTTGACACCGTCAGGGCGCACGTTGTTTGACCGGATGGCGGTCGCGCACGAACAATGGATCGTCGAACTGCTTGGCGGGCTGGACTTGGACGAAAAGGCGAGAGTGCACCAGAAGCTGGGCAAGCTCAAAAGCCATCTATTGGATACACTGAAGCGAGATGCATGATGACAAAGACCGCTGACGCAGCGCTCGTCTCCGGCAACCGGACGACGCTTGCGGATTATCGCGCGCAGCATTTCCTGTGGCAGGTCGATGGCAAGGTCGCGACGATCGTGCTGAACCGGCCCGAGCGCAAGAACCCGTTGACCTTCGCATCCTATGCCGAACTGCGCGACCTATTCCGTGCGCTCACGTATGCGACGGACGTTAACGCGGTCGTGGTGCATGGCGCGGGCGAGAATTTCTGCTCCGGTGGCGACGTGCACGACATCATCGAACCGCTGATCGACCTGCCGATGCCGGAATTGTTGATGTTCACGCGGATGACTGGCGATCTCGTCAAGGCGATGCGGCACTGCCCGCAGCCGATCGTCGCCGCGATCGACGGCGTATGCGCGGGTGCCGGCGCGATCGTCGCGATGGCGTCGGACCTGCGGTTGGGCACGCAGCGCAGCAAGGTGGCGTTCTTGTTTACGCGGGTAGGGCTAGCCGGATGTGACATGGGCGCCTGTGCGCTGCTGCCGCGCATCATCGGGCATGGCCGCGCGTCGGAGCTGCTGCTCACGGGCCGCGCGATGAGCGGCGATGAGGCGCACGCGTGGGGTTTCTACAACCGGGTCAGCGAACCCCAGGCGCTGCTTGCAAAGGCAGCCGCGCTCGCCACGGAACTGGCAAGCGGTCCGACCTTCGCGCATGGCATCACGAAGAAGATGCTGCACCAGGAATGGAATATGGGCATCGACGAGGCGATTGAGGCCGAGGCGCAGGCGCAAGCGATTTGCATGGCCACGCGCGACTTCGGGCGGGCCTACGAGGCGTTCGCCGCCAAGCAGCGGCCGGTTTTCGAGGGGGACTGACGTGGCCAGCCTGAACCACGTCGAATGGCCATTTTTCGATGATCACCATCGCAAGCTCGCGCCGCGCATCGATGCGTGGGCCCAAAACCATCTGCACGAGGCGCACGGCGCCGATACGGACGCCACGTGCCGGGCGCTGGTGCGCCAGCTTGGTGCGGCCGGCTGGCTGCGCTATGGCATTGGCGGTGTCGCGTACGGTGGCCATGGCGATGCGATCGACACCCGCGCGCTGTGCTTGCTGCGCGAGATCCTTGCCTCGCACTCGGGCTTGGCCGATTTCGCGCTCGCGATGCAGGGGCTGGGTTCTGGGGCGATCTCGCTGGCCGGCACCGAAGAGCAGAAGCGTCGTTATTTGCCCAGGGTGGCCGCAGGTGACGCGATTGCGGCATTCGCGTTGTCCGAGTCGCAAGCGGGCTCCGATGTCGCGGCGATGTCGCTGACGGCGCGTGCTGACGGCGATGACTTCGTGCTCGACGGCGACAAGACATGGATCTCCAACGGCGGGATTGCCGATTTCTACGTGGTGTTCGCGCGTACCGGCGAGGCGCCGGGCGCCCGCGGCATCTCCGCTTTTGTGGTTGACGCGCAGACACCCGGGTTGACGATTGCCGAGCGGATCGAGGTGATCGCGCCGCATCCCCTTGCGCGCTTGCATTTCGACGGCGTGCGCCTCTCGCGCGCACAGCGGCTCGGCGCACCCGCGCAGGGCTTCAAGCTGGCGATGCGTACGCTGGATATTTTCCGGACCTCGGTGGCGGCAGCGGCGCTCGGTTTCGCACGCCACGCGTTGCAGGAAGGGTTGCAGCGCGCGGCGACGCGGCGCATGTTCGGCCAGACGCTCGGCGACTTCCAGTTGACGCAAGCCAAGCTTGCCCAGATGGCCACGACAATCGACAGCGCTGCATTGCTCGTGTATCGCGCCGCATGGCTGCGCGACCAGGGCCGCAACGTGACGCGCGAGGCCGCGATGGCGAAGATGAGCGCGACCGAGGGCGCGCAGCAGGTGATCGACGCAGCGGTGCAGCTGTGGGGTGGCCAGGGTGTCACGCTCGGTACGCCCGTCGAGCAACTGTACCGCGAGATCCGCGCGCTGCGTATTTATGAAGGTGCCACCGAGGTGCAGCAGTTGATCATCGGCCGTGACCTGTTAAAGCAGGCGCGTGACGCGCTCGCCATAGGAGAGGCGAAATGACAGCTTCAACGCTGCCCTCGCAGGGAGCGGCACAAGCGGGCGGCATCGTCTTCGAGCGGCCACAGCAAGTTCGCTTCGCGCATTGCGATCCGGCTGGCATCGTGTTTTTCCCTCAATACCTGGTGATGACTAATGGCCTGGTCGAGGACTGGTTCAACGAAGGCTTGCAGATTGACTACGGTGCCTTCGTGACGACGCGACGCCTTGGGCTGCCAATTGTCAAGCTCGATTGCGAATTCGTCGCGCCGAGTCGCATTGGCGATACGTTGACGCTGTCCCTATCGGTGTTGGCCGCCGGTCGCAGTTCGCTGCGACTGTCGATCAGCGGCTCGGCGCACCAGCAACTGCGCTTCCGAACCGAGCAAATACTGGTCTCGACATCGCTCGATACGCATCGCTCGATCCCGTTGCCGTCCGATGTACTTGCAGGGCTGCAACGTTATCTGCCGCAAGCGGCGCAACCTAGGAACTGACGCAGATGAAACGAGTACTTCAGCCCACGGGTTGGGCCAAGCCGCGCGGCTACGCAAACGGTGTGGCGACAAACGGCACGCAAGTCTACATTGCCGGGCAGATTGGCTGGGACGCCGAGTGCGTATTGCGCGCGCACGATTTTGCCGGCCAGGCGCGACAAGCGCTGGCCAACCTGATGGCCGTGCTCGAGCAGGCCGGTGGTCGCGGCGAGCACTTGGTGCGTATGACCTGGTACGTGACCGACAAGCGCGAGTATTTAGCAGCAGCTAAGGAAGTGGGGACCGCGTTCCGCGAGATCGTCGGCCACTACGACATCGCGATGAGCGCGATCCAGGTCGTGGCATTGATCGAGGACGACGCAAAGGTCGAGATCGAGGCGACCGCGGTCATCCCCGACGACGAGGCCATGCACGGCTAGCAGGGAGCGGCCTTGTCGACTCGCGGGGGATATGTGCGAGCCGGCGCGCTCAACCAGAACCACTGGCTAAAGTCTTGGCTAGGAACCACGGGCTGGCATCCTAGGTCAATGCTGGGTCGGGCAGCCGTGCTGCTTGATTTCTAGGAGACAAGTAGTGATGGAACAGTCCGCTCATCTCGATACCTTTGCCCGCGACCACTTGCCGCTGCCGGAGCAATGGCCTGAATTGTTGCTTGACAATCCCGACATTGCCTATCCGGCGCGCCTCAATTGCGCGGTCGAGTTGCTCGATCGCGCGGTTGAGGCGGGCCACGGCGAACGCTGCGCGGTCTGGTCGAATCGAGAGGGTGAGCGGCACGCGACCAGCTATCGCGAATTGCAGGCGCTGGTGAACCGTACCGCCAGGGTATTGACGCAGGACATGGGGCTGGTGCCCGGCAACCGGGTACTGCTGCGCGGGCCGAACACGCTGGACATGGCGGTGATGTGGCTAGCCGCAGTGAAGGCGGGCCTCGTGACGGTGCCAACGATGCCGCTGCTGCGTGCGAAAGAACTCAAGCAGATCATCGACAAGGCGCAGATCGCCGCCGCGCTATGTGACGTGCGACTGGCCGAAGAAATCGAGTCTTGCCGCACACCCGGACACGAGCACTTCTGTGCGACGCTGAAGGATGTGCGCTTTTTCCACCATGACGCCCCGGATTCGATTGATGTGCTGGCGCGCGCCAAGGCTCCCGAGTTCGACGCGTGCGATACCGCGAGCGACGACGTTTGCCTGATTATCTTTACCAGTGGCACAACCGGAGCACCAAAGGGCTGCATGCATTTTCACCGCGAGGTGCTTGCGATCTGCGATTTGTTCTCCCGTCATTTGCTTAAGCCTCGAGCCGACGACATATTTTGTGGCACGCCGCCGTTGGCCTTTACGTATGGCCTGGGCGGACTGCTGTGCTTTCCGCTGCGTGTTGGCGCATCGACTGTGCTGATCGAGAAGTTGACGCCGGACAGCTTGCTGGCCACGATCGAGCGCTTTCGCGCGACGAGGGTCTTCACCGCGCCGACCTTCTATCGGCAGATGGCGCCGCTGGCTGCCCGGCACGATATCGGGTCGCTGCGTAGCAGCGTGTCGGCTGGCGAAGCGCTGCCAGACGCAACGCGCCAGGCGTGGAAACAGGCGAGTGGGCTGGAGATGGTCGATGGTATCGGCAGCACCGAAATGCTCCATATCTTCGTCGGCAGCGCCGGTGCGGATGTGCGGCGCAACGCCATCGGCAAGGCGGTGCCCGGCTACGTGGTGCAGGCACTGGACGACCAGATGCAGCCGGTGCCACCGGGCATGCCGGGCAAGCTTGCCGTGAAGGGCCCGACCGGCTGCAAGTATCTCGCTGACGAGCGGCAGGCGAAAGCCGTGCGCAACGGCTGGAATCTATCGGGTGATACCGTGGTAATCGATGAGGATGGCTACGTATTCTATCAAGGGCGAGCTGACGACATGATTATCTCGGCCGGCTACAACATTGCGGGGCCGGAAGTCGAGGGGGCGCTGATGCAGCACCCGGCCGTGGCCGAGTGCGGTGTGGTTGGCGTGCCCGACGGGGAGCGAGGGCAAATTGTCAAGGCGTTCGTCATCCTGGCGGCGGGGTACGAGCCTGGAGACGCGTTGGTTTCGCAATTGCAGGCGCATGTGAAACAGACGATCGCGCCATACAAGTATCCGCGCAGCATCGTGTTTACCGACGACTTGCCGCGTACCGAGAGCGGCAAGCTGAGGCGGTTCGCATTGCGCGAGGCGTCGGTCAGCCTGGCGAGCAGCGCGGCGGCTTAGGCGTCGCTAGAGCCGAGTGCGGCGAGGCACGCTCGCTAGTCGCGTGCCGCCGCGTTCGTGTGCCCGAGGGCGGCGGTGCACGGCGGTCGCGCCAGCGGCGCATGTGGGGCGCGCTGGCTACGACGGTGCAAAGTGCCGCAAGAGTTCGAAAGTGCATCTGGCGGTCGATACACTGGGATAGTGGGCGCTCCACGTTCAAGCACTGCTCGATGTCGGTGTTGACGATGTCGTGTCCGGGTCCGTCGATCTACGCGTACTGGCGTTACGAATACGTTTTGCGTCGTGCGGCATCACGCGCGGGCATAGCGGCGACGAAGGAGATCTTCTTGCGTGTCCGACGTACCACTTGGTTCGCCGCTCATGCGCCGTGGCGCTGGAAGAACGCCGGCCGAGCCTGACGCTTCGGAATTCTCCCGCGCATGGCTGCTGTTTGCGCGCTTAGGTGGTATCCCGATTGCCGTCGTAGAAACCGGCCCGACTGGGCGGTCAAGCGGCCCATGCTCGTGTAAGCGATGTCTATATTGACCACACAGCCGGCCGGTGCCTGTGAGGTTATGCTTGCTGCGTGTCGGGGTGAGCCGTGTGGTAGGTGTCGATCATCCCCTTGATCTTGGCTGCAAGCTCATTGCTATTGCCGAAGAATGGTGAAAACATATTGGCGCCGCCGACGCCCTTAGTGTCGCAGAACTGCCTGAGAGTCTCGAGCTGTTTTGCATCATCTGCCGACATGGTTTTTGGGTCTAGCGCCGTTAGACGGTCAATATTGCTCCTGTCCATAGGAGTGTTGCCAACGGTACCGCCGATAAACATAGACATCTTAACGCCCTCCTTTAAGTACATGAGTACTCGGCTAGCTTTCAGCCACCGAGCAGCACAACGATGCCATGCTGAACCGGGTGGAGTTCGGTGATCACGAAGCAACACACTGCAACACGAACTCAGGCTCGCGTCGTTGCGCGGGTATGGGTGTCAAACACCGACCGCTATGGGTTGCGCAAATTATGGGCTCACGACAATAGAGCGGTGCGCGATTGACGGCCGCGTGGGAAACCCGCCACAATAGGTGTTTCCGGACCCGCAAGGAGCGGGCCACAAGCGAACGCGATACGTTCCGGTGTGACCCATGACGCCATGAGCCAAATGTCGCGGCACGGCGTACCGAAGGCGGTCGGGCCGGTCCAGGTCGAGCACGGTGCGTATGCCTTGCGTGGTGTGGTCCGAGCGACGATGAATCGGCCTAATGCCTACGACGCGCTGTCCGACGCGATGCTGGATGCGCTGCAGCAGTCGTTCGACGCGCTTGCGCGCACGCCGGCACGCGTAATGGTGTTGCAAGGCGCCGGTAAGGCGTTTTGCGCGGGCCACGACCTCAAGGAAATGCGCGCGCAGCCGCCGCACGGGGTGGCCCTCGGCAAGGACCTGTTTTACCGGCAGGCCGGGATGGGTGTCGATGCCCGGCCTATCACAGGATAGAGGGAGCCGCGCTGGACGGCGTCTAGGTGTTCATCGACAAACGCGGCCCGCGACATTGACCGGCTCATCGGGCGCGGCGGCGACGCTTGCATCGCATCAGGGGCCTCGCCGTCTTGCGCCAACTGGCTTATCCTTCGGCGGTTGCAAAAAGCGGAGACACCGATGCTGATCAATTGCGCTGCATACCACGATGGTCGCAAGATGGGCGACATCCCGGTGAGTGACATTAGCGAATACGTCGCGAAACCGGACTGTTTTGTCTGGGTGGCGCTGAAAGACCCCGATCCCGAGGAACTGGCGCAGATGGCACACGAATTCGGCTTGCACGAGCTGGCGGTCGAGGACGCACGCCACGGTCATCAACGGCCGAAGATCGAAGAGTATGGCGCGTCGCTGTTCGCTGTGCTGCACACGGTCGAGCAAACGTCAGACAAAGAATTGGAAGTCGGCGAGGTGGCGGTCTTTGTCGGCGCAAACTATGTGTTGACCATTCGTGCCGGCAGCAAACAGGGTTTCCAGGACGTGCGTGCCCGTTGCGAGCGCGACGTGCATTTGTTGCGGCACGGCTCGGCTTTCGTGCTGTACGCACTGATCGACAGCGTGGTGGACCGCTATTTTCCTGTCGTCGAAGCATTGATCGACGAGTCGGAGATCGTCGAGGACCGGATCTTCGAGAATAAGGGCACTGCGGCCTCGCGTGACGTGGTTGAGGACCTGTATTCGCTCAAGCGCCGTTTCGTGCGGCTGCATCACCACGTCGCGCCTTTGCTGGAGGCGGTGGGGAAGTTGCAGGGTGGCCGCGTCCCGGCGCTGTGCGCCGGCATGGAGGCGTACTTCCGGGACGTCTATGATCATTTAGTGCGCATCGACAAGCTGATCGAGGGCCGCCGCGAGATGATCTCGACCGCGATCCAGGTGAACCTAGGCATGATCTCGCTGGCTGAAAGCGAGACGACTAAGCGGCTCGGCGCATTCGCCGCGTTGTTCGCCAGTCCGACGATGATTGCGGGGATCTACGGGATGAATTTCCAGAGCATACCGGAGCTGCATTGGCAGTATGGCTATCCGGCGTGTCTGGCGGTCATGCTGGCGGTCGATGCGGTATTGTGGTGGCGATTTAGAAAGGCAGGCTGGCTTTAACCCAGCAGCGTGATGCCCCGCGCGCGGGCTATGACGGAACGACTTCACGTACGTGGTGCACACCCTGCATCTGCTTGAGCCGGCGCACAATGGTCGCGAATTCCGGATCGGTGACCCGCGAGAACGCGATCGTCACATCATCGATGTCGCCGCCGTCTTCCTGTTGCTGCACGATGAAGCGCTTGATGCGCTCGCTGCCCGGGCCAAGCACCTCCGACAAGGTATCGATCGACAACGCACCGCGGTTGGCGACGAGCCGAACTTCGCGGCGGAGCTTGGTCGCGATGAAGCGTCGCTCGAGCGGCTTCACGCCAACCAGGATCACCAAGATGATCGCCGTCGCGGCGCTGGACGCGACGTACAGTCCGCCGCCTACGGCCAGCCCGACGCCAGCCACGGTCCACAGGCTCGCCGCGGTCGTTAGCCCCCGGATGACTTCTCCGCGCAGTAGGATCGAGCCGGCACCAAGAAACCCGATGCCGGACACCACCTGGGCTGCGACCCGTGACGGATCCAGCACCACGCCTTCCTTGCCTTGCACCTGTGTGAAGCCGTACGTCGACACGATCATGATCAGGGCAGAGCCAACGCAGACCAGCATGTGGGTGCGCAGTCCGGCTGCCCACTGCAGCCGTTCCCGTTCGATGCCGATCACGCTGCCGAGCGCCGCTGCCATCAGCAGTCGCCCGACCAACTCTAGGTTGTTGACCGGGCCAGCTATTCCAATCAGAGTCCAGTTCATTGCATGCTTCCGGTGTGGGGCTGCGCCGGTGCAGGGCGCCGACGCAGCAGCCAAAATGCAAGATTACTAAAAATTTTGACGTTCGCCGATCCCGAATCGCCCGACTTGCCGCCGCAACGATTGACGATTGCCTTCGCCAGCGGCGACCGCAAGCACGATGCGGTGGTGGCGGCATTGCGCGGTAGCGGGTTGCCTGGGTTGATAACCGATGAACAGTATGCAAAGGCGACGCTGGTCGGCGACGCATAGGCTGACCGCGACGATCCCTGTGACGTGCCCCGTCGCAGTTCGGGCGGTGCTGTGATACGGCCGCGCATTCGTGTCAGATGATGCCGGTTCGCGTCCGGTGATGTTTGCCGGTGCAGCGGCGCCGCACAATTCGAGCCCTCGTGCGGGAGCCAAGCCAGTCTCCCGTTGCTGTAGGATGGACCGAGTGTGGAAACGAGAAGAATTTCATGGGCCAACGCCGTCGCCGCGACGTCGAGCCAGGAAACGGCGGCGACGCAGGCGATGGCCATAGCCGCCCTGCCTTCGGCCCGCGACGCTGGACGCTTCGCGAGTTTGGACCGCGGCGCCGACGTCCCGGTGGCGCCGCGGGGCCTGCGCGACGATGAGCGCAACGACTTTGCGCCACCCATCAATCGGAATGGACAAGTGTGGATGTCGCGCGAGTGGTACCGTAAGCCAAAACGGCTTGTGTGCCGGCATTTGTCGCTGGCCTATATGCTGGATCGCGGCTCATTCCTGGAGGCGGCGCAAGGCGACGACAGCTTGCGCGAGTATGCGTCAGCAAATCGGCAAAGAATATTCAACGAGCAGGCGTTTCGCGACGTGATACGCAACGGCGTATGCATCGAAAAGCGTCAGTTTGCGGGCATGGTCGGCGGCGTGTTCGCTGAAATGAGGCGCATCGGCCGCACGCAGTACGCTGCGCTTTGCCTGGCGTCGCCGCTCGTCGGAGGAGGGCCCGGGCATGCGACCGCGTTGTGGTGGGAGATCGTTCCCGTCGCCGCCGGCGAGATGGATGGCGCTGCTCGGCACGCCGACGATGATCGCGAGCACGGCAGACGCGCGCAGGCAAGCGTGCAGTGCTATGTCTATTGCTATGATCCCAACCAGACCGGCACGGAGTCGAGGATCTGTTTCCGCGGCGATCACGGGCGGCAGAGCCGGACAAGCAGGGTGACGCCTGGCGGCTCTTCCGGCAGCGATACGGGTAAATCTTTCGCTGATTACTTTGAGGACCTTTTCCCCGACAACCCGATGATTGCGCTGGCCGCGCCCGACGCACGACTGCTGAAGGCCGGCCGCAGCAGCGCGGGCGCGATGCCCGAGATCCACGGTCAGTCTGCCGATCAGTGGGCGCGCGTGCTGGACCTTGCCATCGCGAGCGGCGACGTCGCGTTCCTGCAAGGGTGCGGTCCACGACTGGCCGAAGAGGCATCTTCGTGGAGCGCAGAACAGCGGTTGCACTTGCTCAAACAAATACGCGATATCCAATCGTCCCCGTTGTTCGGTATCGAGCATGCTCCGCGCATCAACAGTGTCCGGTATCATGCAGCCCTGCAAATGCATCCAGAGCTGCGAGCCGCGGTCAAGCGCATCAAGAACGCACTCAAGTGACTGACTGCGGCAATGGGGTGGCTGGCGCGCCCGGGCGCACGCTGCATCGCCGCATGGCGTGGCTGAAAACCCGCGTGGGCATTATTCTGGGGTGTTCTATGCTGTGCAGCATTTATTGGTTTGAGAATCGTCCTGTCGATGTTATGTTAAGCGACCTTGCGTTACTGGCCTGGTGCACGCGCCGCTCAATCCTAAGGGTTTACAAGATATGAAATCGACAGTGTTCTCCACGCTGCTGGCCGGCTTGCTGATCGTCGCGGCCGGCGTCGCCCACGCTGACCGGCTTGATGACATCAAGAAGGCGGGCGTGTTGCGGGTGGCGACGTTCGACAGCAATCCGCCATTCGGCTTCGTTGATGCGAAGACGCATCACATCGTCGGCTTGGACGTCGATTACGCCAAAGCTCTGGCTGATAAGCTCGGTGTGAAGCTCGAGTTGCGGTCGACTAATCCGGCGAATCGGATTCCGTTCCTCACGTCCAGAAAGGTTGATCTTGTGTTGGCAAACTTCACGATCACCGAGGAGCGCGCCAAGCAAGTGGACTTTAGTATTCCATATTTCTCTTCCGGCCAGCAGTTCCTTGCCAAGAAGGGCACGCTCAAGTCGGCCGAGCAGCTCAACGGTCTGCGGATCGGCGCGGACAAGGGCACGACCAACGAAATTACGCTGCGCGAGAAATTCCCCCAGGCCACTGTTGTCGCGTACGACGACACGCCGTTTGCGTTCGCCGCGCTTCGAGCCGGCAACGTGCAGGCGATCACGCAGGACGGTCCTAAGCTGGTTGGCCTGCTCGCCAACGTGCCCGACAAGCAGCACTACGAAATCCCGGCCTTCATGATTTCTAACGACTATATGGGCGTGGGTATGCCGAAGGGCGAGACGCGGCTGATCGCGTTCGTCAACGATACGCTGCGCGGGCTGGAGAAGGAGGGCACGGCCGAACAAATCTACAATCGCTGGTTTGGCCCGCACACGAGCACGCCGCTGCCGCGCCTGTTCAAGATCGGCGACAAGGTCTGAGCCGTGCCGCAGGAGTGGGTCTTGGCGCCGAAGTACGTCGGCTGGCTGCTGCAGGGTTTGGGGGTCACATTGGCGCTAGCGGCGACGGTGATCGTCGCCGCCACGGCGAGCGGCTTCGCGCTGGCGATGGCGCATAGCGCCGATGCGCGGCTAGTGCGTCGCGCTGCCGCGGCCTACGTGCTGGTGTTTCGCAATTCGCCGTTACTGGTGCAACTGATGTTCTGGTATTTCGGCGCGGCGACATTGCTGCCGGATGGGCTGATGCAGTGGCTGAACGCGCCGCATGCGATCCAGTTCGGTGCATTGTCGCTACGCTGGCCGCCATTCGAATTTGTCGCCGGTTGGCTCGGGCTGACGTTCTACTCGTGCGCATTCGTGGGCGAGGAGTTTCGCGCCGGCCTGCGAGGCGTGTCCGGCGGACAACGTCAGGCTGCCGCCGCGCTCGGGCTGACACGCTGGCAGGCGTTCTGCCATGTCGTGCTGCCGCAGGCGGCCCGCAACGCGATGCCGCCGTTATTCGGCCAATACATGAACATCGTGAAGAACTCGTCGTTGACGATGGCGATCGGCCTAGCCGAGCTTTCATATGCGTGTCGCCAGGTCGAGACCGAGACGTTCAAGACGTTTGCCGCATTCGGCGTGGCGACGGCGCTATATATCGGCACGATCGCAGTGATCGAGGCGCTCGCGCACGTGGTGCAGCGGCGTCACCCGGCTGCCCGCGCGGGGTGACGATGGACGTCTCGATCCTGTTGGACAATCTACCGTACTTGCTAGTCGGCACATTCCCGAACGGGCCGCTTGGCGGCGTGGCATTGACGCTGGTGCTCGCGCTGACGTCGGCCTTCGCCTCCGGCGTGCTTGGGCTCGCCGGAGGCGTCGCATTGGCGGTGACGCGCGGTGTCGTTCATACGGTGCTGCTCGCGGTGCTCGGGTTCTTCCGCGCGATTCCCGTGTTGATGCTGATATTTTGGACATATTTTTTGTTGCCCATCGTGCTGCATATCGATGCGCCCGGTCAACTGACCGTCGTCTGTGCGCTGTCGCTGATCGGCGGCGCCTACCTGTCGCATGCGGTGCATGCGGGCATCCGCGCGGTGGGTACCGCTCAACTGCAGGCCGGGCTGTCGCTGGGTTTCACACGGATGCAGGCGCTGCGCTTCGTGGTGCTGCCGCAGGCGTTGCGGATCATGGCACCATCGTTCATTAACCAGTGGGTGTCGCTAATCAAGGATACGTCGCTGGCGTACATCGTTGGCGTGCCGGAATTGTCGTTGCTCGCCACGCAGGTCAATAATCGGTTGATGGTCTATCCAGCGCAGATTTTCGCGCTGGTCGCCTTCATCTATGTACTGATCTGCACTGCATTCGATGCGCTTGCGTCGCGGCTGATCGCCGTGGCGACGCCGCGGCCGTTACGCTGATCACGGTGCAACGACACGACGACACGACGACGACGCAAAATGCGACGAGCGAATGCCGTAAGCGTGCTTTAGTGCGGCGCGAGCGCGGCACGCCCATGGGTGAGGTCGAGCAATGCTTGCTGGACAGCGTCCAGTGTATCCTGCGGCAACACGAGGGTCAGCGTGACACGCATGCCATGCTGGCTATCGGCGAGCACATGGCCTTGCTGCGCAATCCAGTGTCGGATACGTGCCTCATCCGCATAGTCTGCGTCAATGGTCAAATTTTTCTGGGCGATGCGTTCGATGCGCTGCGCGTGCTGCAGCGCTGTTGCAACCGCGTCCGTGTATGCGCGCACGAGTCCGCCCGCACCAAGCTTGATGCCGCCGTAGTAGCGCACCACCGTCGCGAGCACGCCGTCCAGGTCGTGATGGCGCAGCACCTCCAGCATCGGGCGGCCCGCGGTGCCGGACGGCTCGCCGTCATCGGACATGCCGGACTGGCCGCCGGCGAGTAGCGCCCAGCAAACGTGCGTCGCATTCGGGTGGACGCTGCGCAGGCGATGGACTTCGGCCATCGCAGTATCGCGGTTTTCGACTGGCACGACGGCGCTGACAAAGCGGCTCTTGCGAATATCCCGTTCCGCGTGGACGGCAGAGGCGAGCGTGTAGGTCGGCAATTGACAGGACTTCCAGAGACGGGCTAGGTTCGCCAGCAGCCGTGCCGACGACATGGCGGCCGGCTGCCGTTTGGCTATCATACCCGATGAACTCCATGAAGGCGGCAGCCACCGGCGCACTCGATCGCGCCGGTGGCTGCCGAATGGTTCATGATTCGAAGGGCGTTGACCGCGACGCGGCTACAGCAGGAGTTCGAGTGCCGACTCCACCGGCTTTATCACATCGCCGACGACGGCGTGAAGATCCGCGTGCCGCGGCCGCGCGTGCAACCGCCCGACGCATCCGGATGCGACTGGACGCTCAGACACTTCAGCAACGCGGCCGGCTACAAGAAAGACATTGCCGCGGTGCTGGCGGCGATGCGGGCGAAGTCTAACCTGGCGGGTGAGGTGGCACGTCCGGACGACCCATTCGACACGTAGCCCCTCGCTGTCGCGCCCTGTATGCCGGAGCACGTCGGGTGGTGTGCGGCGCATTGTTTGATATTCATCGTTGCCGCTTGCCAATAAGACAAGTGCGGCGGCGGATTTTTTAAAGCGCTGGTCCGTAACCTGCTGTAAGCGGGTGCAAGGGCGCCGCGCTGGGATAGAATAAGTCAGATCGGCTGTTGGCTGTCGCGCGATGGGCCACGCGCCGGCCGCGCGCAGAGCGGTGCGCGCGATGCCGTGTTGCGCGGTTTCGATGTACGATTTGCCACGCTGTAATCGAGCCTATTGCGAAGAGCCATGTGCCGATGACCAACCGCGGACCTGCCCTCAACAGCCTGACGTCCATCTGGCCGATGTTGTGGGTTGAAACGATTGCCGACTACGCGATATTTGCGTTGTCACCGGATGGCCGCATACTGAGCTGGAATGCCGGTGGCGAGCGTATCTACGGGTACACCCGTGAGCAAGCCCTGGAGCGCATGCTCGACGACCTGTATCCGGACCAGGATCGCCGGGCCGGCACGCCCGTGGCCGCGCTGCGCACGGCGGCGCGCGACGGCCGTTACGAGAGTGAGGGATGGCGCGTGCGCCGCGACGGTACGATGTTCTGGGGCAGCGTCGTGATGACGCCGCTGCATGGCGCGCACGGCCAGCTACTCGGCTTTGGCAAGATCGTGCGCGACATGAGCGACAAGAAGAAAGTGCACGATGTGGCGATGGAGAGCGAGCGGCGCTTCCGGCTACTCGTTCAGGGCGTGACCGACTATGCGATCTTCATGCTGTCGCCACAGGGCATTGTCACGAACTGGAACCAAGGCGCGCGACGCATCAAGGGCTACCAGGCCGAGGAGATCATCGGCTCGCATTTTTCCCGCTTCTACACGCCGCAAGAGGCTGCCGCCGGGGTGCCGCAACGCGGCCTCGAAGTGGCGGCGCGCGAAGGTCGCTGGGAGTCGGAAGGCTGGCGCGTGCGGCGCGACGGCTCACGTTTTTGGGCGCATGTGGTGATCGATGCCATCCGCGACGATGATGGCGAGTTGATCGGCTTTGCCAAGATCACGCGCGATATCACGGAGCGACGCGAGGCGGCCCAAGCGCTGGAGGAAACCCGCACCGCGCTGTTCCAGTCGCAGAAAATGGAGGCGATCGGCAAGCTGACCGGCGGTGTCGCGCATGACTTCAACAATGTGCTGCAGGTGCTGCGTGGCAACCTCGAGTTGCTCGAGAATCGCCATGGCAGCGATGCGTGGAGCCGTGAGCGTCTCGGTAAGGCCATCGACGCGGTGAACCGTGGAGCCAAGCTGGCTGCTCAATTGCTAGCGCTGGGCCGTCAGCAGCCGCTCAAGCCCCGGGTCGTCAATCTCAGCGGTGTGCTGCACGGCATGGACGACCTGCTGCGACGCGTGCTGGGCGAGACAATCCATATCGAGACGACGGTGATCGACGGGCTCTGGAACACGCTGGTGGACAGCCATCAGCTCGAAAACGTGCTCCTGAATCTGGCCATCAACGCCCGCGATGCGATGCCCGACGGAGGCCGGCTAGTGCTGACGCTAGCCAATGCGGTGCTCGGCCCGCAACCGGTGGCCGGCATTCCGGATTTGCGCCCTGGTGAGTATGTGACGTTGGCGGTCACCGATACTGGCACTGGCATGCCGCCCAGCGTGATCGAGCGGGCGTTTGATCCATTTTTCACCACTAAGCCGGAAGGGCAGGGCACGGGGCTGGGCTTGAGCATGGCGTACGGCTTCGTGAAGCAAAGCGGCGGGCATATCCTGATCCGTAGCGAGCCGGGACGGGGCACGACCGTGCGCATCTACCTACCGCGCTCCACGGCACCGGCCGATACGGTGCGGGTGCCGCCGAGTGCGGCACCGCAGGGCGGCCACGAGACGATCCTAGTGGTCGAGGACGACCAGGCGGTGCAGGCCACCGTGGCCGAGACGTTGATGGGACTCGGCTACCGGGTGCTGCGCGCGGACAACGCAGATCAGGCACTGGCATTGATCCGCAGCGGCGTGCATGTCGACGTACTGCTTTCGGATGTGGTGATGCCGGGTTCGATCCGCAGCCCCGAGCTTGCGCGCGCTGCGCTGCGCTTGCGGCCGCGGTTGAAGATCGTGTTCACGTCCGGCTACACCAAGGACGCGATCGAGGACAATGCGCGGCTGGACAACAGCATCGATCTGCTGCGCAAGCCATACAGCCGTGAGCAGTTGGCGGCGCGTTTGCGCGCCGTACTTGGCAACTACGACGTGTCCGTTGCCACGGGCCGGGCCCACTCGCTGATGCCGGCTTCGAGCGATGCGGTTGCTGCGCCCCGCCGTGCCCCGCAGCCCGCAAAACGCGTTGACCAGCCGTTGCAGGGGGTGGCCAGTGCGCGCCAGTTCCCGGCGCTGGACGACCCGGCCGCGCGTGCCGAGCGCTTGCGCATCCTGCTGGTCGACGACAACGCGGCGGCGACCGAGGCGGTGCGGGAAATCCTGTCGATGCAGGGGCATGTGACGATCGCGGCGGGCACGGCGGAGGAGGCGCTGGACGCGATTCGGCGCGACCAGTTTGACATATTGCTCACGGATATCATGCTGCCTGGCATGTCGGGGATCGAATTGGCCCAACGCTCGGTCGACGTGCAGCGCAGTCTGCGCGTGATCTTCACTTCTGGCAACGATGTTCCGTGCGATTGCGATCTGGGTTTCGCCTGGGAAGCGTTGCGCAAACCGTACACTGTGGAGCAGTTGTGCGCGGTACTGGGACGGCCATGACCTTCGCGTGCCACGCGCGGTGACATGCACGCCGCGCAGGCGTGCGTCGATGCTCAGCAGAGTGGCGCGTACACCAGCGCTGGCTTGTCGATAAGCGGCGCCGCGGATCAAGCGAATCGCTTCATGCCGATTCGCTCGCGCATCTGCGCGGTGATCGTCTGCCGTACGCGGGCGTAGCCGTGCCACGGATCGGTATCCTGTTCGGCGAGACGGTGGTGAAGGTTGGCGATCGTCCATTGGTTGGCGCGCTTCAGTGACGTGAGTTCGTCACGCCGGATTGGGACCGAAACAGGCAACTGCTCTCGGGCACGGACCGCGTATGGCGCGATCGTCGTCGCGCCTTGGCCGTTGCGTAGATAGTCGATGAAAATACGACCGATCCGGTTCCTCGGGCCGGATACCGCCGAGAATCGGTCCGGCAGCTGTCGCGCCATATGCTGGACAAGCGCTTGCGTGAACTCTTTCACGTCTGCCCATCCCTGCGACGGCGTCAACGGCACCACCAGATGAATCCCCTTGCCGCCGCTTGTTTTCAAAAATGATTTTAGGCCAAGTTCGTCCAGCACGGCCAGTGTGAGTTGTGTCGCTTCGATCATTCGTTTCCACGGTAGCGCCGGGTCGGGATCGAGGTCTAGTACAAAGCGGTCGGGCTGGTCGAGCCGCGCGGTGGTTGCGTTCCATGTATGCAACTCGATGGCGCCCATCTGTGCCGTCCCCACGAGCGCTTGCGCGCTGTCGATCGTCATCACAGGCTGGCCCGCGCAGGTCTTGTCCAACGTGTGGATATGGGGAATCGGCAGCTTGCCGGCGCTCTTCTGAAAGAATAACTCGCCCGTGATGCCGTCTGGCGCGCGCACCAGCGCCACGGGGCGCGATTTCAGGTGCGGCAGCATTCGCGACGCGATCAATGCGTAATATTCCACGAGTTCGCGCTTGGTCGTCGCGCTGGCTGAATCGATAATGCGCTGCGGATGCGTAATCCGGACGCTGCGGACCATCTCCGTCTCCGTCTCGGCGCGTGCGTGGGGTGGTGCATCGGCCGGCGGGCTGGCCCGCGCGCGACCGCGACGTGCGGGGACCGTGGCCGCAACGGAGTCGGCCGGCACTACGTGTTCTGGCCGAATGTCGCTGGCTGGCTTATCGGTGCGCAATCCGCGAAAGACGGCATGACGGATGATGCCCTCGCGCGTCATCTCTGCGTAGGCCACCTCGGCAAGCCATTCAGGTCGGGTCCAGTGCACGCCCGTTGCCTCGCGTCTGCTCGGCAGGTTGTCCAACGTGGCATGTCTTGTGCGCAGCAGGTCTAGCTGTCCGCGCACGGATTGCAGCGTCGCTTCGCTGAATCCGGCGCCGACTTTGCCCGCGTATCGCAGTGCGCCGGTATCGGGATCGTGTAGGCCGAGCAGCAATGCGCCGAATGCCTGCCGGCTGCCTTTCGGCTCGGTGTAGCCGACCACGACGAACTCCTGCCGGTGCTTGCATTTGAGCTTGATCCAGTCGGTGGTGCGGCGCGACGCGTACAGGCTGCCAGCTTGCTTGCCGATCACGCCTTCGAGCTGGATGTCACATGCGCTGTCGAGCATCGACTCCGGTGACTCATCGAAATCGCGCGACAGCCGCAGCACGTCGCCTTCATGGTGCTCGAGCAGCGCAGTCAGCGCGGCGCGGCTCCAGCGGCACGTTGCGCAGATCCATGCCATTCAAGTAAGGCACGTCAAACAAATAATAGACAATCTTGTTGCTGCGCCGCGCATCGAACGCGTTTTGCAATGACTGGAAGTTGGGCAGTCCCGCTTCGTCGAGGACTACCACTTCGCCGTCCAACCATGCCGAGTCGAGTCCCAGACGGCCCAGCGCCTCGGCTTGGCGCGGCATCTTAGAGGTCCAGTCGTTGCCGTTGCGGGTGAACAGTTTGACCTCATCGCCGTCGATCCGCGCCAGGATCCGATAACCATCAAACTTAATTTCATACCGCCAGTGGCCGGCCGGAGCGGCGTCCACCAGCGTCGCGAGCGCCGGTTTGAGCGCTTTGGGCAGCGGTGCGGCGCGTGCACCGTCCAGCGCGGGCCAGCGGGACCCACGCCGGTTCTGTGTCGTGACGGGCTTGCGCAGGGGGACGTGCGCCGACGCGTCGCTTGCCGTTCCAGGTTGCCGTTGGCGCGCCGCCTGACGCGTCGCAGGGTGTCGGGCCGATGTCGCGAGCCGGAGAATGCGCTCGCTGAGCACGCTGTCCGGTAGCGCTTGCACAATATCGTACTCGGATTGCGGGCGCGCATCGTTGTCGTCCGATTTGATCAGCAGCCATTGCTCTTGCTTGCCTTTCAGCCGGGTGCGTACAAGATGCTAGCGGCCGGCGAGCTTTTCGCCGTCAAGGCGGAAGGTCAGTCGGCCTTTTCGGTAGGCCTCGGCGGGATCGCCGTCCGGCACCCAGACGCCGCGGTCCCATACGATCACGTCGCCCGCGCCATAGTGGCCTTCTGGGATATGGCCTTCGAACGCCGCATAGTCGAGCGGGTGATCCTCCACCTGGATCGCGATGCGCTTGACATGCGGGTCCAGGCTAGGCCCCTTCGGGACCGCCCAGCTTTTCAACGTGCCATCCAACTCGAGGCGTAAGTCGTAGTGCAACCGCGTCGCGTCGTGCTTCTGCACGCAGAACTGCAATGCATGATTGGCGCGCTCCTGTTGTGCCGGGGGCTTGCCTGTTTGCATCGGCGGCTCTGGGGTGGTGTCGAAGTCGCGCTTACGCGTGTATTCATCTCGTGCCTTTCGCATCATGGTCTCCGTTCGTGCGTCGAGCTTGCGTGTCGCGCTTGGGGGGGCCGGCCCGCCGTCTGCGTCCCTATCCCATCGCAATTCGACCCAGGTCGGCGCATAGTCGCTTGCCTGCCGCCGGTCGCGCACTCAGCTGTCCACCCCCGCGGCGGTCAACGCCGGCGCAAGCATGCGGTTGAGTGGCAGAGGGTCGATCTGCAGCCCGGCGTTAGTCTGCCAGTGTTGCCGGAAGTCATCGCAGAACGCGTCGTTCCACTTATCAGGATGCAGCACGTGCAGCGCGTTGGTCCAGGCTTGCGCGAGCAGCCGCGCATATCGCTGCCGGCCCTGCGGCTGTAGCAATGCATCTGTCAAGCCCCTCGTGCTCGAGCCATTCCAGCAGTTGGCCGAGTCGCGCCTACAAACAATTAGTCGAGTCGCGCCCGCAGGCCGTTGATGTTAAAGGCGGCGATTTTCGATGGTTAGGGACTTCGATGGTGCACTTTGCCCGCTGGGAGAGCAAGCTTCATGCCGACGCTTCGCTATCGGGCGCCACGGCGGCGCGTCACAGCGCGCGGTGGCAAGCACCTGATAGGGGAAAGGCCACGGCTTCCCTAGAGAGCGCCGTGCCGCCGGGACTTAGCCAGGCACTTCGTCAACTGTCTTTTGCCGCCAGTGGCGGCGGGGCTGCCGTCCGACCTACTGCGACGGCGGGCTATCCGCGCGCCATGCGCTTGGCGTGTCGCTTGTCGCTTGTCGCACAATAGGCGGTCTACGATGTTGATGTTGATGTTGATGCCGATCGCGGGCGTCTGATCAAGCGGTGCTATCGCAGTGGAGTGGCAACTTACCTCGAACGGCTCGTTGCACAGCGCAGCGGCGACGAATCCGTGCAGGAGCTGATACGGTTGAAGCAATTATGGCTGACCAACGCAGTAACGCTGTATTGGGCATTAAGTGGCGGTTAGATGATATCCATTGTCGATCGCGTAGCTGCCGGCCATTGAGAATATCCAATATAAATGGCGGAATCATTGTTACGGCGTCTCGTAGCATAGAAGAGCGCTGTTGCGACTGCCGTTGCCGCTCGGTGTTTCAAGTCTGCGGAGGAAGCAATGACGATCTTTGGTGATATCGTGAGCGAGTTGCTGCATAGCACGAGGCCAAATGCATGCATCGTTTCGCTAGAACCCGCCCCGGACCCGGCAGCGGCTACCGTGTCGACCGACGCGCCGTTTCCAGCGCCGACACCGCTGATTGGCATCGATGTCGCCGCCGTGCTGGATGCCCGAGTGCGCGAAAGCGGGCGTGCGCTGGATTGGCGGCGATCGTTGACCGACCTGTTGGCCGCGTTGGATGTCGACGACGGCCTTGCGCAGCGCAGCCGGCTTGCCGGCGAATTGGGTTGCAATGGCCCGATTGACGACCCGGCGACAATCGAGCGGCTGCATGGCAAGTTGATGCATGCGCTGGCCGCCAATGGCGGAAAAGTTCCCCCGCCGTTCCATTGAGCGGCGCGGTGTTGCGAATCCCGAAACCAATTGACAACGCCAATGACACAATTTAACCGGACGTTGCCGATAGAATATCGGCTTCGCGCTGACGGCTAGGGCGTCGCGCTTTCCTCCTTGTCACGATTTTCCGTATGTATAAGAAAGGCGCTGTTGTCGAGATTCAATTCACCGCCCACCGGCTCAACGACCATGCAGGGGAGCCTTACTGGATCGACCTGGGCCCGGACGAGGCGGTGACGCTGTATCGGCAATTGCACGCCAGGTTTGCCAATGCAACGCCGCAGGCTCAGCCGCTTATCGTATCGTTGGACGCACCGGCGGCTGGGCACGACCCAGCGCGTGACACACCACGTCAGGCGGACCCCGCTGCAGGGCTTGATACCGCCGCCGCGGTCCAGCCGGCTTCGGCGGGGCCCGACGTGGCTGCGTTCCGGCAATGGGTTTGCGTGATCTGCGGCTGGGTCTATGACGAGGCGTACGGCGCGCCGGACGACGGAATCCCGCCAGGGACCCGCTGGGACGACGTGCCTGCCGATTGGCGGTGCCCGCTTTGCGACGTTGGCAAGGCGGACTTCGCGATGGTCGAGTTCTGACCGGTATCAATCAGTATCATGATTCACCGGCATGCGTCGGGGAGGTCCGTCAGGCTTGCATGGCATATTTTGCACAGCGCGGCTGAAGCCGGTCGTGGCCGATCGGCGCGGTCGCATCCCGCGTTGGTTTCTTGTCACGAGGAGCAATCCGTCATGATCTGTGTCTTTGCGAAGTCGTTGTGCTGTACTACGCTAGAGCGTGCGCTGCAGGAGCAGGATGCATTAGACGCAGTGCGCGACGAACTTGATCCAAGGAACCTGAAGCTATCGAGCGCGTGATCCAGCAGTACGCCCCACAGGCCCGCGAACTGTACGGTTACTGAGGACGGAGGACACGATGCCCGGCGAAACGTCCAAGTACACGGTGGAAAGCGACTACAAGAACGTAGAGCGCCATGCCTTGGCGAGAACCCAGGCCCAAGAGCAGCCTAAGGCGGTTAGGCTGGGCGGCCAACTGGGCTCTGTCAAGTCTGTACTGGCCTGCTGAAGTGATTCGTGAGCTACGCAGCAGCGACGGTGCCGTGATTATCGATACTGACCGGATGCGCGAAGAACCCCCCCGCGATAAGCAGCTTTCTCGCGAAGACCCGCAGCACGCAGCCGATCGCACGACAAGGGGCCCGAGATGCTGGCCAAATGAAAGCAAGCCTTTAAAGGCAAGGTGGTCGCCACATCCTTGCATCACGCCCTGCTGCAGGTAGCCGACATGGTGGCCGTTTGCTACGAGAGGGCCTATCCACTGGTCGATCTTTCGCTAAAGTCCGGGGACGCGCCGTCCGTAGGGGTGGCCGCTTCACGCCGCGGCGGGTGCAGGGGCCTCCGTCAGCGATTGTTGGGGTTCCTCGCCCGGCAGCGCAGGCAATGTCATGACAAAGCGCGCGCCCCCAAGCTCACCCTGTTCGTGCCATACGCTGCCGCCGTGCAGCAGCGCGACGCGCCGCACGATCGCCAGTCCTAAGCCGAAGCCGCCAGTTTGCCGGTCGCGGCTGGCATGCGGCCGGTAGAACGGCTCAAATATTCGTTGTCGATCTTCGACGGGGATGCCCGGGCCGTCGTCTTCGACAGCAAGCTGCAGCGCGCCATGCGCGTCAGTCGTCGCGCTTAGCGTGATGGTGCTGCCTGCATAGCGCAGGCTGTTGCGGACCAGGTTTAATAACGCGCGGGTGACCAGCTTCGGATCGCATACGTGCCGCTGTGGCGCCCCCTGCGTCGATACCGACAGCGTCAGCCCTCGGTCGCCGACATCGTGTGCGACGCTGTCGGCGACGCTATCGAGCAACTCGCTGACCGCCACGCGCATCGGCGTCTTGTGCGACGCCCGCTGCTCAAAACGGCATAGTGTCAGCAATTCGGTAACCAGATCGTCGAGTTCCCGCACGTCAGCGTGCAGCGCGTCGTAGCGTTCGCGTTGGCGCTCAGGCGAGTCCGGCGACGCAAGCAGTGCCAGCCCAAACTCGAGTCTGGCCAGCGGCGTCTTCAGCTCGTGCGAAATACCGTACATCATGTCACGCTGCTGCAGGATCGAGGCCTCGATCTGCTCGGCCATCTCGTTGAATTGTCGCGACAGCTCATAGATGCTCGACTTGCTGGATATTTGGGCCCGCGTGGATAGCTTGCCTGCGCCGAATGCACGGGTGGCGGCTTCTAGCTTGCGCAGATCGCGCCAGTGGTAATGAACCCATGCCCCGACGGCCAGCAGCGTGGCGAGCACGATGAACCCGTATGCGTAGATCTGAATGTCCAGATTGGTCAGTTCATCCGGATTGGCGTGCACGATCATGCCGTCCGGCAATGGCATGGCGTCATGCTTGGTATCCATGCTCAGCACGATTTTGCTGGCACGCAGTTCGTTCACCTGCCGCGCGTCGGGCAGCTGCTCGCCGTCCTGCCATGTCATGAAGCGGAAGCCCTCGGTGCCATGCTTGCTCAACGCGCGTAGCGCCGCGGCGCGCTCGGGAAAAATGCGAACGGCTAACACGTCGACCAATGCGAGAGCGACGCCCGCGACCGCGACGACGATGACGGCCAAGTACAGACGGATCAGCGAACGAATCATTTACTCCTCCCACGCGGACGGGCTGAATAGGTCGCCGCGTCTCCAGATGGTCTTGACCTTGCGCGGCTCCGACAAAGCTTTGCAGCGTCGCCTGACTCGCGAGATGCTGGAGGCGATCTGATCGTCGATGTCCACGCGTGCGGTCAAGATCAGCACGGCACGCTGGACAGTTTGCGGATGCGGTGGCACGCTGCCATATCGTCCAGGTTCGGCGGCATCAGCTCCAGGATCATCAGCGCGAGACGGTGCTCGCGCAGCGCATTCAGCGCGGCATTCTTGCGCCGGGCTCCATGGAACGAGAATGTGTAGCTGTCGAGGTACTCGCGCACCCACTGCGTGAGCCGGTCGTTATCCTCGACCAGCAGGGCCTTGTGTTTGAATGGTACGTCTTCCATGGTTTTTCTTGCGTCGCACTGGCCGATTCTATCCGGCTTGGCGGTGCCATGATAGTGCACAGACAGCCCAGGACAACCTGTTAAGCTTGGACATAATCTGTACAACTTCAAAACAGAGGTAAAGTCGATGCGCTCTTAGGCTATCGTTTCCATCACAACCTTTTGCGACCCGCGTACAAACGTCCGCTCTCTCTGGCATTATTGCTGGCCATGCTGCCTGTCGTGCCACTGGCTCATGCTGAGAACACCGATACGATCGTGGCCGGCGGTGGTGTAGCACCGCGCTACTGGGCAGTCGCAGTTACCGGCCGGAGTTCGGCCTGGGCTTTTGCATGCAGTTCGACAATGGCTTTTACCAGCGTCATAGATGGTGCCGGCTATCACAAGCCATACGGCAACGACATGCTCGTGCAGATCGCGCTGGACTATGACGACGGGTGCGCCGAGCGCAACCGCACTGATCATATTGGTTCGACTCACTGAAAGGAATGGGCGATGTTCATCGCGGGTCGGCTGTGACGCGGGCGACGCCTTTTTCAGTGGGCGAGTGAGCCGTGCGGGTCTAGTGTCGGCCCACCGTCACGCGCGCAGCACGCTTGCGATGGCGTTGGCGACCACGCCGACGTTTTGCTCGTTCAGACCCGCGACGCACATCCGCCCGGAGCGAATCAAATACACGCCGTGCTCGGTGCGCAGCCGGTCCACCTGCGCGGCGCTCAGCCCGGTATAGGTAAACATGCCGCGCTGTCGGATATAGCGCGACAAGGCATCGTCGGCAATATGGCCCTGCAACTGCTGGTGGATCGCACGGCGCATCGAGGCAATGCGCTTGCACATCGAGGCGAGCTCGGACTGCCACGACGCGCGTAGCGCCGGCGTGCAGAGCACTTTGTGCACCACCTTGGCACCATAGGTCGGCGGATTGCTATAGTTAGCACGTATCGCGCCGGTTAGCTGCCCGAGTACGCGCGTTGCCTCGTCGGCGGATCGACACACGATGCTTAGGCCGCCGCAGCGCTCGCCATACAGCGAGAAGTTTTTCGAAAACGAGTTCGCGACTAGGCATGATATGCCGCGCGCGGCCAGTTCTCGCACCGCGAAGGCGTCATCGTCCAAATCCGTGCCAAAACCCTGGTACGCCATATCGACGAACGGCAGCAACGCGTTTTGCTCGATGAGCGAGATGACCTCACGCCATTGATCGTGGTCCAGGTCGACGCCGGTCGGGTTATGGCAACACGCATGCAGTAGCACGATGTGGTGCTTCGGAATGGCGCGCAACGCATCGAGCATCGCATCAAAGCGCAAGCCGCCGGTGGTGCCATCGTAGTACGGATAGGTGTTCACTGTGAAGCCGGCGCGTTCGAACACCACGCGGTGGTTTTCCCAACTGGGGTCGCTGAGCCACACCTGCACGTCGGGGAAGGCGCGTCGCAGAAAGTCTGCGCCGACCTTCAGCGCACCCGAGCCGCCCAGCGTCTGCAGCGTCGCGATGCGCCGCCCGGTGCGCGCGCCGCATGCGTCGCCGAACACCAGTTGCTGTACTGCGTCGCGATACGCGGGCAGTCCCGACATTGGCAGATAGGGACGGGGCCCGATCTCGCCAGCCAGCGCATGCTCCGCATCACGCACGGCAGCCATCACCGGCAGCTTGCCGTGCGCGTCGAAGTAGACGCCAATGCTCAAATTCACCTTGTCGGACCGAGGATCAATCTGGAAATCCTCGTTGAGCGATAGGATCGGATCACCGGGAAACGCTTCGACGTGCTCGAACATGGCCTATCCTGAAAAGGTAAGTGTTACTATTTTGGGGTCCCGCCGGATATCGCCAATGGCACACTCGACTGGCGAAAGCGATAGCTTACCGCCAACACCGCTAGCCAGACAGGAATCAAATAGACCGACGGGCGCAACGGTGGCGTGCGGTACATCACGATCAGGATTGCGGCGAGGAACGCCAGGCACAGATAGTTCGTGAACGGATGGCCGACGCTGGCGAAGGAACTTGTCTGGCCGATCCTGCGTTTGTGCTGCCGGAAACGCAGGTGGATGATGCTGATCATGGCCCAGTTGATCAGCAGCGCCGATACTACGAGCCCCATCAACAGTTCAAGCGCCCGAGCCGGCATCACATAATTGATCACCACGCACACGCCGGTGATTGCCGACGATACCGCGAGGGCGGCGACCGGCACGCCGCGCCGGTTCACCGCGCTGAGCACGCGCGGCGCGTTGCGTTGCCGTGCGAGCGCGTACAGCATCCGACTGTTGCTGTAGACCCCGCTGTTATAAACGGACAGCGCGGCGGTCAGTACCACGACGTTGAGCACGGTGGCCACCACGTTGCTGCTCATCGCGCGGAAGATCAGCACGAACGGGCTGCCGCCGCTGGCGACATGCTGCCATGGATAGAGTGACAGCAGGATGGCGAGCGCGCCGACATAGAAAATCAGGATCCGGTAGACGACCTGGTTGATGGCTCGCGGGATACTGCTGTGCGGATCTTCGGCCTCGGCGGCCGTGATGCCGATCAATTCCAGGCCGCCAAACGAGAACATGATCACCGCCATCGACATCGCCAAACCATTGGCGCCGTTCGGGAAAAAGCCACCGTGTTGCCACAGGTTGGCAATGCTTGCTTGCGGGCCCGCCGAGCCGGACAATAGCAGGTAGGCGCCGAATACGATCATGCCGGCGATCGCCGCCACCTTGACAATCGAGAACCAGAATTCCATCTCACCGTAGGATTTCACGCTGCCTAGGTTGATCGCGTTAACTAGCACGAAGAACACCAGCGCCGAGGCCCACGTCGGCACGCCGGGCCACCAATATTGGATATAAATACCGACGGCCGACAATTCGGCCATGCCCACGAGGATATACAGTACCCAGTAGTTCCAACCGGACAAGAAGCCGGCGAAGCGGCCACAGTACTTGTCGGCGAAGTAACTGAACGAGCCGGCGACCGGCTCGTCGACCACCATCTCACCGAGTTGCCGCATGATCAAAAAAGCAATGCCGCCGGCCAATGCGTAGCCGAGCAATACTGACGGTCCTGCCATTTGAATCGTCTGCGCGATGCCCAGGAACAGACCGGTGCCGATGGCGCCGCCCAACGCGATCAATTGGATATGCCTGTTTTTTAGTCCGCGCTTGAGTGCGGTATCGGTATTGTCTGCTACTGCCATGTGTCCCTCTATCCTTGTGGAATTAGGCGCGATGCCGTGTCGATGGGGGTTGTCGGCCGGCCATGCGGCCCTTGAGTACACGCTAAGTTTATCGATTATGCCGGAAAATAGCATTATGCAATCTGCCGAGGCAAACCCTTGCTATAAAGTTACGTGTTTTGCAAAGAACCGGGAATCAAAGTGTAGCTACTCGAACTCGATCGTATGATCCGCCAGTTTTTGAGCGTACTACAGGAACAGGCGCGTGTATCAAGCTTTGAACCGGCTAAGACGATCCGGCTATCGCTGACGCAGATGCTGCGTCGCCATCGGTACCCGGGCGAACTCGGCGTGATCAGGCGGTACAAGGCCCGCTTTGCCGCACCACAGTTGGGCATTGGCGTCGTCGCATTCGTCCATTTGACGATGGAGCGCGGGGCTATCCGCAACATGGCGCGATTTCGCGAACTGATCGCCGAACTCGCGCAGATACAGGAGTGCTTCTCGGTAATAGGAGACATTGATTACGTGTTGAAGATTGTGGCGTGGGACTTAAAGGCACTGGCGGCGTTTCTACGCGATACGCTGCAAATCTTTGGCATGGGCGAAGAGCGCTCAAGTGTAGGGTTGGGCGAAATCAAGTGCCCGAGCGCGTTGCTTATGTCACGGTGCAGACAAAGTCCGCGATTACCCGATTGAGGTCGGCCGGTGCGTCCCAGTGCGGCGAATGGCCGCAGGCGGGCAGCTTGACCAGTCGCGCGTGACGGACGTGTGCTGGATCATATCAATCTGCGCCATCGTGCCGTACTCGTCGTCGTAGCCTTGGATCGCTAGCAGATGGCATTGAATCTTGTCTACCGATACCTGCTCGACCCTCACATGCGGCGCGATGACGACCGCACCGGCCAGCGTGCTAGGAAATGCGCTGGCATATAGCAACGCGATTGAGCCCCCGTCGCTGTGCCTAATGAGCCACATCCGCGCTCGCTCGCGTCGATGCCCAGCGCCGTGCCGGCGGGCAGCGTCGCCAGCCCGCCATCGCCGGTTATTTGGCCTGGTGTGCCGGCCCCGGCAGTGTGCGCCTTCGCGGGGCTTGCGCAATGATGCATGGAGATCTCAGGATTGTGCTCGCAACTTGAAGCGTTGGATTTTACCTGTTGCGGTCTTTGGCAACTCGTGGACGAATACGATTTCGCGCGGAGACTTGTGCGGCGGGAGCCGTTGCTTGACGAATGCCCGGATCTCATTGGCCAGCGCATCCGAGGCAGTCACGTGAGCTTTGAGCACGACGAACGCGCGCGCCTTCAGCAAACCGTCGCGCTCGGCGCCGACGACGGCAGCCTCCAGCACCGCGGCATGATGTACCAGTAACGCCTCGACCTCGACCGGCGAGACGTACTGGCCGCTGACCTTGAGCATGTCGTCGCTGCGACCCGCGTACACATAGCGGCCATTGGACTGGCGGCGGAATTTGTCGCCGCTGCGCAACCAATCGCCGAGAAACGTCGTACGGGACTGCTCGCGGTTGCACCAGTACATCAGCGCCGCGCTGGGGCCCTTGATGAACAGGTCGCCGATCTCGCCGTCCGCGACAGGCGCGCCGGTTTCGTCGCGTAGTTCGACCTCGTAGCCGGGCACCGGCTTGCCGGTGGTGCCATACTCGACGTCGCCTGGCCGATTCGACAGGAAAATATGCAGCATTTCCGTCGAGCCGATACCATCGAGGATCTCACAGCCGAAGTGCGCGCTGAATCGCTCGCCGACCGCCTTGGGCAGCGCTTCGCCGGCGGACGTGCAGATGCGCAGCGCAACCTGCTCGCGCGAAGGCAGGCGCGCACAGGCAAGCATGCTCGCGTACAGCGTGGGCACGCCGTAGAAGATCGTGGCGCGATGCCGTACGAGCCGTGCGAACACCGCTTTGGCGCTGGGGCGTTCGGCCATCAGCACAGTGGTCGCGCCGACCGAGAGCGGAAACGTCAGCGCGTTGCCCAATCCGTAGGCGAAGAACAGCTTGGCCGCCGAGAACACGACGTCATGTTCGCTGATGGCCAGCACCGACTTGCCATACAGTTCCGCGGTCCAGTACAGGTTCGCGTGGGTATGCACGGCACCCTTTGGCTTGCCGGTCGAACCGGACGAATAGAGCCAAAACGCGATGTCGTCGCGGCTACTGCGGATCGGCTCGGCCATGGGCATTGCGGTGTCCAGCAAGTGTTGCAACGTGGGCGCAGTATCGTGGTGAGACGCTGGCATCGCACCTTGGTTGACGCCGCTGACAATTAGCTCGCATGAGTCGGCCTGTGCCTGATCCAGTGCTGGCAAGACGGCGGGCAGCAGTGACGCGGAAGCAATCACGATGCGTGCGCGGCTGTGCGCGATCATGTACGCGTATTCGCTTGGGCCGAGCAGTGTGTTGGCAATGACCGGTACCACACCGGCATAAAGCGCGCCGAGGAATGCAATTGGCAACTCGACGGTGTCCAGCATCACCAGCAAAATCCGCTCTTCCGGCCGCACCCCTCGCGCGCGCATGATGCTCGCGAAGCGGCATGCATGCTCCTGCAACGCTCCATAAGTCAGTGTCCCGGCGTCGTCGATGTAGGCCAGTCGCTGTGCGCGCTGGCGATTCAACTCGAACAGATGCGTGGCGAAGTTAAACTGGGCCGGCGGCGAGCTGGCCGCAATCGTCGCGCCAGCGTGTGACTCCATTAAGGCTTGCATTTTTCCTCCGACAATGACGCGCAAGGGAGCCATGACACACTAGCGCGCAAGCACATGCACGGCAGGTGCGCGAGCGGTGGACCGCCGCGCATGCCGCGCAGCCTGGTATGTCGATCAGGCGGGGGAGAATTCGATTGCGCCGTGGGGTAGCAGATACATCACCAGCGCGCGGCCATTCGAGACCGTTGGCTGATGTGCGCTGCCGGGATCGTAGACGCACCAGCCGGCAGCGTGGTCGTCAAACGTTGTGTTCGGCGTGATTAAGTCGATCTCGCCGTGCGAATGGACGTGATGTGGGCCGGCCACGTCGGCCATGTCGACGGAGAAGCCGCCAATGCTGGCGTCGGGTTTGAAAATCCGGCCATAACGGATGCCCGCGTGTTCGCGGTTGCACATCCAACCCTTTGCGACACCGGCCCGACAGGCTTGCGCCAGCTCGCGGTATTCGGTGCTCTCTGGCGACCAGCGGGCATTGAGCCAGTCGGCCAGCGCGCCGTCAAGTTCACGTCCGGCCAACGGTTCCGTTACACGCGCGATCATGCGGTGAAAGTCTTGTGGCGACATGCGGGTCTCCGGGGTAGCGTTGCGGGCGTCGGTCAGCGGCGTCGGTATGCCGCCGTGATGCGATGCCGGTGGCTGGCCACGGTTATCATTCAGTACGATGGGGGTGAAACTAGTCGTTGAGCATGCTGTTGTCAAGCAATATAGTGCATATACCGTCGCTGTACGATTTGCGCAACCTGTTTCAGGCCAACGTCGAGGAAGGCCGGCACCTGTGGGCGATGGTGTACCTGCTGCACCGCTATTTTGGCCGCGACGGCCGCGAGGAAGCGCAGGCGCTGTTGGAGCGCCGCTCCGGCGACGAAAATAATCCGCGCATCCTTGGCGCGTTCAACGAACGCATGCCGGACTGGCTAGCTTTTTTCATGTTCACGTACTTCACCGATCGCGACGGCAAGTTTCAACTGTCGGCGCTGGCCGAATCGGGCTTCGATCCGCTGGCCCGCACTACCCGCTTTATGCTGATGGAGGAAGCGCACCATATGTTCGTCGGTGAGTCTGGCGTGTCGCGAGTGATCCAGCGCACCGCCCAGGTAATGAACGCGTTGCGCACAGAGGAGGTGAGTGCGCTGCGGGCGGCGGGCGTGATCGACTTGCCGACGATCCAGCGCTACCTGAATTTCCATTACTCGGTGACCATCGACTTGTTCGGCGCAGACCACTCATCCAATGCCGCGACGTTCTACTCATTAGGCCTGAAGGGGCGTTTTGAGGAGCGCAAGCGGGACGACGATCATCGGCTGGATACACAGCGCTACCGGCTGCTCGACGTGCGCGATGGTCAACTGGTCGAGCGCGAAGTGCCGATGCTCAACGCGATGAACGAAGTGCTGCGTGACGACTATATCAAGGACTCGATGGCCGGCGTTAACCGTTGGAACAAGGTGTTGGAGAAGGCGGGCATCGAATCGAAGCTGAGCGTGCCGCACAAGGCATTCAACCGCAGGATCGGCTCGTTTGCCGGCGTGCGCGTGTCGCCGGACGGCCGGGTGATCGACGAAGCCGAATGGGCCGCCAACGAGGCGAGTTGGTTGCCGACGCCGGAAGATCGCGCGTTCGTGGCCTCGCTAATGGGCCGCGTGGTCGAGCCGGGCCGGTTTGCAAACTGAATCGCGCCGTCGGCGATGGGCATTAACCGGCAGCCCATCGACTTCCAATATGTCAGGTTCAATTGACCGCTGGAATGCGCCGGCGCCAATGGCTATGCTGAATCAACACTTGATCGATCCGCAGGTCTGCATCCGTTGCAACACGCACGATGCGAACAACTACGTTGTGAACGCGCAGGTCTGCAATGGCTGCATGGCGTGTGTGCCGCCGTGTCCGACCGGCGCGATCGACAATTGGCGCCAAGTGCACGAGGCTGATGCGAACAGTATCGACGCCCAGTTTGCTTGGGGCGAACTCCCGCCTCGAGAGTCGCCCGACCAGCAGGGTGCCGGCGTGGGCGTCGCGAGCGCCCTGCACCGGCTGGAGCATTTGGCGGCCAGCAGCAGCGACGTGCTGCGGGGCGCCAGCGTGCCGCCGGGGTCGGCGACTAGACCACATGTGAACTTGTATACGTGCGATGCGCCCGCTACGGCAATCGTCGCGGACAATTATCGCTTGACGGACGAGTCCGCCGCCAGCGACATCCATCACATCGTGCTGGACTTTGGCACGACGCTTTTCCCCGTACTCGAAGGCCAATCGGTCGGTGTCGTGCCGCCGGGCGTCGCGCCCAACGGCAGGCCGCACCACGCGCGGCGATATTTGCTGGCCAACCCGCGCGACGGAGAGCGACGCGGTTGCAACAATGTATCGCTCACGGTCAAGCGTGTGACTTGCGACCACGAGGGCAACCCTGCCCTCGGCGTGTGTTCGAATTACTTGTGCGACCTGCACAAAGGTGACCGGGTTGCGGTGATCGGTCCGTTCGGCAGTACGTTCCTGATGCCGAACCATCCCGGTTCACGCTTGTTGATGATCTGCACCGGCATGGGCGCCGCGCCGATGCGCGCGATGACCGGATATCGCCGCCGACATCGAGGTGATGGCGCACGCGGCCGGTTGATGCTGTTCTTTGACGCGCGCACGTCGCAAAAATTGCCGTATTTTGGACTACTGACGAAACTGCCGAAGGACTTCATCGATGCCGACCTCGCGTTTTCTCGCGTGCCGGGACGGCCGAAGCGGTACGTGCAGGATGCACTGCGCGAACGAGCGGCCGACGTGGGGCCATGGTTGGTGGACCCCAATACCCACGTCTATGTGTGCGGTCTGAAGGGAATGGAAGAAGGGGTGCTGCTCGCGCTCAGGGACGTTGCACAGCGCCATGGATTGGATTGGCAACAGGTGTGGGCCGATCTCAGGCGTGAAGGACGTCTGCATGTGGAAACTTATTGATCGGCGGCGACCGCGCTACGTTAGCACACTGCACGTCGCTGCATACGGACATGCCATAAACCGGCTTGCTTGCCCGCTCCTGTCGTTGTGCATCGAGCGGCTCGGCTTTGCGTCGTTCAGCGACACGGCGCTTCGGCATGTCGATCCACGCATCGGCGCGGCGCCGCTGACGGGACTGCCCGCGCCATGGCGCACCGCCAACATCCTAGCCAACGCGGGGCCGCTGTCGGACGGGCGGCGCTCGATCCTACACGCAGTCGTGCAAGTTCGGATGGGCAAGGAGAGCGCGTGTGTGCTTGACCTGGCGCCGCATAATATGGATTACCGCTATGCAGCGGCTGCGTGCGTTGTCCAGCGCGCGCTTAATCTATCTATGTGTGGTGACCAGGGGACCAGGGAAATGTTACCGTTGTGCGTCGACAATGGAACGTATGGCTTTGACTGCCTGTCTGTTCATCGCCAGGGCGGCGAGCCTGCGGCATCATTTGAAGGAGAATCATGAACAAACAGGAACTCATCGATGCGGCCGCAGCGGCGACCGGCACCAGCAAGACCGCGATCGCCGATACGATCGATGCGATCATCTGCACCGTGACCACGACGGTGGCCAACGGCGAAGCCGTGCAATTGATCGGATTTGGCACGTTCGGCGCGAGCGCCCGGGCGGCGCGTATCGGCCGCAATCCGGCAACGGGGGCGCCCATGCAGATCGACGCGGCCAAGACCGTCAAATTCATCCCCGGCAAGGCGTTCAAGGACGCGGTGAACGCCGCATGACGCCGCGCCGTGCGCAGGCATGTTGACCTGCGCTCGATGTCAAAACAGCTGCCTGTCCAGGCTGGACAGGTTGATCCATTTGACCGTGCTTGTCAGCGTCCGCCCCGTTTCATCGATCGATTCGATCATCGCGCGCTGTCCGCGAGCTTCGGCGACGACGCGCACGATCCGCTGTCGATAGCGCATCAGCGCGCCGATGGGCGGACATTCGATGTTCTTTCGTCTTTTGACGGGCTTGGGCATACGGGCGAGGGGGCGAGCAGGCAAACGCGGCCGGATTATCGCACGAAGATGGGCGGGCGTTGCCGCCCGCAGCGGCGGCCTCGATCCGCACCGCCGGGTCTTTTCCTGCAGCGAATGGGCGAGTGCCCAATGCGTGGTGGCCCGCTTGCCCACGATGAGCGCGGTGTGTGGCACTGTGAGCGGATTGAGCGCGGTGGCCAACCGGGCTGCGGGCACATTGTCATACGGGCACCAGCGGCGCCTGGAGATCGCGCGCTGCATGATCACCGGGCCGCGCTTGCTGATGCTCGATGAGTCGGCTGCGGGGCTCAACCCGCAAGAGAAGATCGAGTTGCAACAGCTCATAGACGGATTGCGCCGGGAGTTCGGCGTGGCGGTCCTACTCATTGAGCACGACATGGGGCTGGTCATGAACGTATCGGACCGCATCCTGGTGATGGAACACGGCCGACCGATCGTGACCGGCCGCCCGGACGAAGTGTGCAATGACGAGCGCGTGATCAAGGCCTATCTAGGAGAGGCGTGATGCTCAGACTGGAGCAGGTGCACACGCACTACGGCGCAATCAAGGCGCTCTCGGAGGGCTCGCTGGAGTTCCGGCGCGGCGAGATTGTCACGCTGATTGGCTGCAACGGGGCGGGTAAGACAACGCTGATGATGACCGTATGCGGCACGCTACGGGCAACGTGTATAAGCTCTTTCCGCAACTGGAGCGTCGCATGCACTAGCGCGCGGGCACGATGTTGGGTGGCGAGCAGCAGATGCTGGCCATCGGGCGCGCGCTGATGAGCCGGCCCCGGCTGCTGTTGCTGGATGAGCCTACACTCGGGCTTGCGCCACGGGTGATCGCGCAGATCTTCGATATCATTCGCGCGATTCGCGACGCGGGCGTGACGGTGTTTCTGGTCGAGCAGAGCGCGAACAAGGCGCTGCAGGTGGCCGATCGTGGCTACGTATTGGAAACCGGCAGCGTGATGCTGGCCGATACGGGTGCGAATCTGTTGGCCAACGAACGCGTCAAGAGCGCGTACCTCGGCGGCTGACCGCGGGGCGTTTGCACGGCCACACTCAACGGCACGGCCACGCCCAACGGCGCGGCTGCGCCGCCGGGCCGGGGCGGCCGCGGGTCAAAGCCGATAGTCCCCCGCCGCCTCGGGCTGGAACACGATCTGCTCGACCTTGAGCGTCTGTGGTGCCCCGCTGGGGGGCGTCACGTGCAACTCGTCACCCGGCGTCGCGCCGAGCAGCGCGAGGCCGACCGGCGAGAACACGTTCAACCGTCCCTGTGAGAAATCGGCGTTCGGCGGGTAGACGACGGTCCACGTCATGCGTTCGCCGGACGACGGATTCGACAGCGTCACAGTCGAATTCATCGTAACGACGCTCGGGTCGATATCGGTGGCCTCGACCACCGCCGCGCGCTCGAGCAGGGCATCGAGCATTGCCTGATAGCCGGATTGCGGGCTCGCTTGTGCCGCATGGCGCTCAAGTCGACCGACATCGGTTTCTGTCAAATAGCAGGTCTTCATCTCGTTTCTCCAACGCAACGACAAATCAAATGGTTGGGTGCGCCCGGTACCCGCCCAGGCAGCGGCTGAAACAAGGAGCCGCTCAGTGCGAGTGCCGGGCTAATGAAAGCGGTGTCGTGGCGATGTATCGGAGCAGGTCGATACCGGGTCGGTCCGTTCGGATCGCGCGCGCTGCTGCCGCCGCACGCATGGCGCGGCGACGTCGCAAAGGCACTGGGAACAGGAGCACGCGCATGGCGGGTCTCGACCGGAGAACGGGGAATGAAGAAAACAACATGATGCTATCACAGCGTGCGGTATCAGATAGTCCGGATGCGGTAGCGTTATGCGTGCACGCTGTGTCGAGCCGAAGCCGGAGTTGAAGCTGGTGTGAGCCTGAAGCCGACTGTCGGGCGTGAGCAGCAAGGCGATTTTCGCTCGGCGCTCGTGCTTTCTCCCGCCGCGTTTAACGCCTTAGGGGTGGCCCTGGTGAATATGGTGCGGATGCTTGACTTAGAAGCGCGCGGCGCACGCAAGGCGAACGCGCATCAGCCGAAGGGGTCGAGGACGCGCTGGCCCGGCTTCAAACGATTATCGAGTAAGGAAAATAGGACGAATACGGGTATGGATCGCCGGTTTGGGACGGCAGACGATGGGACGGTCGCCATGCGTTCAATACGGAGAGCCATTAACACGTGCTCGGTGTCGGACGGGCAGGTCGGCACGACCGGTACGTTTGGCTCAAGATCGTGCCAGAAATCGCGCCGTGCCTGATCGAACGTCGGAGCCATGACAAGACGTCTAATACAAGGATCTCGATCTGGCCCACTGTGCGAGCAGCTTCGCGTAACAGCCACGGCTAACCGTAACAGTCATGGCTAGCTCGTGACTCGAAGCTTCACATGATATGTGGAAGAGCTAGCTTTTGAAAAGCGTTGACTAGACGAGTTAGGATGGGCTAGTATGAATTAAAATGTTTTATGCACTTTCAGCAAGGCTCAGAGTCGAATCGAGATGGAGAACGCTGATCCTATCAGAGCGATGTGCCGGACAAAAAATGGAGCTTCGTTGTTCCATATTTGACGCAGATGGAGCGAAGGGTTTTATCCTGCTGCCAGCGTCGCTGGGTCGTCGAGTGCGGGTTTAGATCGCTCAATCGCTTTCGAAGATTCGCTCGTGACTACGAGCGTTTGACTGAAACGCTCATCGGCTTGCATTTCGTTGTCTTTACCATGCTCATGCTCGTTCATGCCGCGCCTATCTTTCAAAGTGCATCATAATACGCATTAGGTTTCGTGGGACTTGGTAGTGGAGCGGCCGATTTTTAGCTGAAGGCAATGGAGATCATTGATGGGCAAGCTGATCGTCGTGACGGGCGCCATGCTGGTTTTTCCGGCTCAGATTCAGGATGTACTATTCATGCCCCCGATTCCTCCACGACCCCTGTCGGGAAGCGGCTTTGCCAAGGTGAAAGGGCGGCCGGTTTGTCAGCTTGGTGATGAAAAGAAAATCATCGTGACCGCTAGCTATCAGACGGCATCGGCCTCCATTCCAGGCGTCGCTATTTTGACGGTCACGCAGGCCGAAACCGCCAAGCGAACAAAGAGCCCACTGCCTGTCATTATCGCGCCCAGCTGGGACATTCTATGTACCATCACGGTTCCGGCACAAATACCTGGTACGCCCCCTGTTCCACAACCCCATCCGCCCGTTTCGGGTAAGGCCACCGTGATGGCCAATCCCAATATCAATGTGATAGCGAACTAGGGCATAGATTACCTATCTATCTAAAAACTACTTCATTCCCACGCCATTTATTTAATCATCATGAGGACTTTATCTAAATCACAGCAAGCATTCATTCAAGTATGCAGCATGTGCGAAGCAGTCGACGCAATCGCCTGCATTCCCTCAATAATTTTTGTGTGACAAAATGAGATGTTAGTGTAGTATGATTTATTTATATAGAAATGAATCGATCTTTATTTCAATAGCAAATAGCCTGCGATAGGATAGGTAGTTGTGGGCTGCAGTTCATTTACTCATGCTGTTCAATGATAGGAATAACATGACGTGAGAAACCATAAGCTCAATGCAAATGAGATCATAGCGGTGTTACAAGCACTCCGTGAGGGTGAGGCGGTGCCTCAGATTTGTTGCCGATGGGGTATCAGTGCAACGACGCTTTATCAATTGAGAAAAAGTTATGACGGTCTGAGTGTATCTGTATTTGAGCGTATCACTGCACTGACGCGGGAAAACGCACGATTGCGCCAGCGTGTGAAATCGCTTGAGCGCGATAGTGAAGTGCTGAGCGAGGCTCTTCGAGCGCAGAACCTCAGCACACACAAGCGTCGCAGGTTAATCGATCACTTAAGGCAGCATTTCACTGTGAGTCTGGCGCGTGTGTGCCGCTTAGTGGGGATGTCGCGCACCCTTTATTGCTATGAACGCGACGAGCTAGGAGGAGAACAAGATGGCCCGGCCTTTGTCCAAAGTTTAGTAAAATCACCCAGAAGTGGCTTTATTAAATCGGACAGGCTTCGAGGAAATGAGCAAGAAGGCAAGAAAGATTTCTAAGAGACGCCTTGATCAGGTTGCGATGAGGCGCCGAATTCCGCCGCTCGCCGATGTAATTGTTTGATGACCCGCTCCCTGTCACGCTGTCCGTCATGACCTGCTTCGGGGTTTGCGTACGTCATGCCGAAACGCATCGTGTTGTAGAGCAGCACCGCAATCTTCTGGGCGGTGCCGTTATCGCCTTCGCCTTACCGATATGCTGCTAAACGACGATAAAACGTCCCGAGCGCCGTATTGGACTTGTCAATAGTGGCGGCAGCCAGCTGCAGCAGTGCAGCCACGCGGTTGGTTATCTTGCGCGTATGGGACGACAATACCTTGCTGCCGCTGATCTTGCAGTGCGGTGACAATGTTAGCCACCAGGTGAGGCGCTGGGTCGTTGGCAGCGACTCAAATGGGCACCGCATTCGGCAACTAGGCGTACGGCCAGATACGGTCCGATTCCGGGGATCTGCGTCAGGTCTATGTTCCTATGTGTGTGTGGCTTCGCGTACCTAACAGCGGTGGTGGACTAGGCCAGCCGCAAGGTACCCGCGCACCGGGTCGCCATCACGCTGGAAGCAACGCACGCTGTCGAGGTGCTTGAAGAAGCGTTCGCGCGCTACGAGCAGCCCAAAATTATGAGCACGGACCAAGACAGCTAGTTTACAGCGAACGCGTTCATCGAGGCCATGCTGGGGCGGCGCATCCCAGTGGCAATAGAGGGCAAAAGAAGGTGGTGCGACAATGTGTTCGTCGAACGAGTGTAGCGCAGCATCAAGTACGAGAAAGTTTACCTGAAAGAGCGTATGGATCAGTCCGCCACACTCGGCGCTCTATCGGCAATTCCATCAGCCTGCGATCAAATCAGCAGCATGATTGCCCTGGCTTTTCTACTTAAAAATCACGAAAACTGTCCGAACAACTGAGGCCTCCTCTCCCATCTATTACAGGAATAAATTGTACTAAACTATTTCTCACACTGAGCTAAGCTTTTAGCCACGGCAATACACTGCCGACTGCGAACGAAGCCACTCGGGCGGTGCTGGCGCAGGAACCGAGTCAGAGGTAAGGGTCCAGCGCGAACCGGGTGAATTGTCAAAATCCAGAAGCATAAAAAGGATACGAAGATGACAACACTGAATTGGCCTGTATCGTTTGCTCAGCCGCGGCCGGGTATCGATATTTGCAGCGTTGAAATTCGACTTGCTTAGCCGGTCAATCCATGCTCTCAATGAAGTGACGTACTATCGCCAATGAATTGTGCGCGTCTGTCAGCGGATCAAGATCTCACTGAGCGGCACGGTAAGCGTCGTGTCCAATGATACGCAATACGTACCATTCAAACGGAACGGGCTCATGATGCAATCGGGACGCAAGGTTTCCTAATAAACAATAAAGGAGAGGTTATGGCAACCACGGCAGATCAAATCGCAGCAGATTATCCGATTCCGGTTTACCGGTTCAAAGTGACGCTTGGCAAAGACGAGATGGCGTTTAGCAATGTCTCGGGGCTGGATTTGGGATTTGAGACGATCACCTATAAGGATGGAGCAGGGCATGTGTACCGGATGCCCGGGCAGCGCAGTGAGTTAAACATCACATTGCGTCGGGGCGTGATTAAGGGTAAAAACGAGCTATATGAATGGATTAGCAAGATATCTAAAAATCTGATCGACAAACGGGATCTCTCAATTAGCCTGACCGACGAAGCGGGTACCGCGTTGCTGGTGACGTGGAATGTGACGGATGCATTCCCGAGCAAATTATCGGGACCAAGCTTTGATGCGACAAGCAATGAGGTGTCGATCGAGGAGTTGACGCTCGTAGCCGATCGATTGACGTTGACATTCCACTGAAAGCGCGATCAGCGGCACATGCCGCCAGTGCCTATCCTGATTGAGGTGAGAACATGGCTTACGATTGGCCGGGTGTCTATGTCGAAGAAGAGCAGGGTCTGTCCTTGGCGATCACCAGCGGGGCGACCGCGGTGCCGGTGATAGCGTATGACCCTGGCGATCCAAGTAAAGATAAAAATAAAGCGATTAACCAAGAATTAATCTCGGCACCGACCCGTATCGATTCGTGGATGGCGTTCATGAGTTTGTCCAATGTTCAAACCGCGGTCGATAATGAGGCAAAAGATCCAAAAAATCCTCTTACGAAACATCTAGTCGATTATTCACTTTATGTTGCGTTAAAAACTTATTTTGACAATGGCGGTGGCTATTGCTATGTGTGTCCGACGAACGGAAAAGGGGATACTACCGACACCTTAATCAAGACTGTACCCGAGTTGGATGACGTGACGTTAATTGTTCAAGCGGGGGTACCCAAATTGGCAGACGCGGTCTTTACGCCAGGTACAGGTTTATGTGCAGAGGGCAAATCACGCTTTGCGATTCTGGACGGTCCCTCCGTCAAGCTTGATACGGATCCCAGTAAAAGCATGACAAAGGATTATCCTAGTAGTTCGTATGCTGCTGCGTACTATCCCCCATTGCAGGCAAGCTGGGCAACGTATGTCACGACGGATAAAGGGAAAGATGCGCAGGTCATAAAGGATATCCCAGTGAGTGCGGCGGTCGCTGGTGCATACTGCTCTGTTGACCGTGACCGGGGCGTGTGGAAGGCACCAGCCAACGTTCCGTTACGAGGCGGGGTCGTGCCGAAGTTTGTCGTATCCGATGCAACTCAGGGAATCTACAATCAATATACCAAACCCCTGAACATCATTCGCTGCTTTCAGACAGGCGTGTCATTGGTGTGGGGTGCACGCACGCTGGCGGACGACAGCGAGAAGGAGCGTTGGCGATACGTGCCGGTGCGGCGGCTATTCAGTGCGGCGGAAAAAGATATCAAACGGGCGATGGCGTTTGCGGTGTTCGAACCGAATAACCAGCCGACGTGGGAGAAGGTGCGGACGGCAATCGATGCATATCTGTATGGTATTTGGAAGGCGGGCGGGCTTATGGGCACGAAACCGGAGGAGGCGTACTTTGTGCGGTTAGGTCTGGGAGTGACGATGACGCAGGCCGAGATCGATGAAGGCAAAATGATTGTCCAAGTTGGTATGGCGCCCGTATTTCCTGCGGAGTTCATTATTCTGCGCTTCACTCAGGACATGCACGCTGTGTAATACGAATGGGCGGTCGAGCGGATAGGATGCACTAGAAAATTAAGAAATGTATAAATAGTGAGGGTAGTGATGGGCGGATCTTATAAAGTTCCTGGCGTGTACATCGAAGAAGACCATTCGTTGTCGCTGAGTGTGCTGTCTGGTGCAACGGCCATTCCAGTGTTTGTTGGGCAGTTTTTTAAGCCTGGAAAGAATAAAGGTGATCCTCCAACTTCAATACCAGAGGGCACCGACCCTGTAGCCTGCGTCAGAGTAAATAATTGGGCCGAATTTACTAAGCAGTTTGATAGCACGCTTGATTTAAAGGAGGCCGCGCTTCAAGTGGATAACGACACCATTAAAGGTACGTGCGTCGTTGTGCCCGACTCCGCCAGCGCCGTATCGGTACGGGCGTATTTTGAAAATGGCGGTGGGCCATGCTATATTTTGCCAATTCAGCCAGCAACGCTACAAGCCGATATTGAAAGTGCGATTCTGGCCTACCCTGACATTTCGCTGCTGTGCTATTGTGGAAATCAACCGTCGGAGCCGGAAAACGTTAAAAGTACCTTCAAAAACTTGATCGATCCACAAAAAAACCTCGGCTATTTTGTGCTGACGGACAGCAATCTTGACAATGTAAAGAATGTTGATTTCGGCAATAAGGAGCAGGTTGCGATTTACTATCCTGCATTGCAGATGAGCTATCAGATGACGATACCGGATGATAGTAAAATTAAATTAAGCGGAAAGTTTAATAGTTTTTCCCCTGCCACCTCGCCCTTGCCGACAACACTTAAATCATTAATTGAGTATACGCCAAAAAATGAGGCGGAACAGAGAGATAAAGGAGAGCTGATCGGAAAGATTAGGGCGTTGTCAGCCATTCCTCTTCGTGCAAGTGGAGTCATGGCGGGCGTCTATGCGCGTACCGATGCATTACGTGGCGTATGGAAGGCCCCGGCGAATGTGACCTTGTCGTCAGTAAAAGGGACAGTGTGGCCTTGTCCCACACCCCAGCAAGTACTCCAGGATGCGCCTAAGCCGGTGATGGTGACCGATGAGGACCAGGAAAAACTGAATCCAGCAGGCATCAACGCAATCCGATATTTTACAAATCAACAAGCTTATGTGGTCTGGGGGAGCCGGACGCAAAACGGTACCGACGACAATCCTGATAAGCGTTGGCGGTACATCCCAGTGCGACGCTTATTTAATGCGGCTGAACGGGATATTAAGGCCGCAATGAGGCAAGTCGTGTTCGAACCGAACAGTCAGCCGACATGGGAAAAAGTTCGTGCGGCTATTGATGCTTACCTGCATACGATATGGCGCAACGGCGGCTTGCAAGGCGCGAAGCCGGAAGAGGCATATTTCGTGCAAGTGGGCAAGAATGTGACGATGACCGATGCCGATATCCGCGCGGGCAAAATGATCGTTAAGGTGGGGATGGCTGCGGTGCGCCCGGCCGAATTCATTATCTTGCAGTTTTCACAGAAACAGCAGGACGAATGAGCGCTTGAGTTTGGCACACTGAGTGTCGTTTGGAGGCGTTGAGATGCGTTGATTTTTACGAATTTTGGAGTTCGAACAGTGCATCACGAACAACCTGGTGTCAGTTTTAATTTTCAAGAGGAAGCCCGTTCGACGACACCGACCGATACGACGGTGCCGTTGTTTGCTGGCTATACAGAAAAAGATCCGGAATCACAAGATGACGAATTAAAGTGCCCAAAATCCCCCGTCCTGCTGAATACATTCGAGGATTTTACGCGGATTTTTGGTGGTTTTCCGTTATCTGGCAATCCATTGATCCCGTTGACGCAGGAAGCCGCTTTTTATTACACCGTGAGGCATTATTTCGATAACGGTGGTGGTGCATGCTATGGTGTTTCATTGGGAAGCTATGCGAATTTGCCAGAAGGAGACGACTATTACGCACGGCAAGACATTGCCGATTGCATCACCAGAATTGACTGGAATCATTTTCTTGAGCAGGCGCTAGATGCAACGCTGCTAGCGGTGCCCGATATGGTGATGTTATCGGCACCCCGGTACTATCAGGCAAGCGACAGCGATCGGTTGAGTGATCAGCAGGTACAGCAGGAAGACGCAGTACGTTGGACGTCGGTGTGGCGGAAGCTATTAAGCACAACTCAATCTAATCGGCAGGTTTTTGTCGTGCTCGATGCACCGGACAATCCGCAACTTGTGCGTCAGTGTCTGAATGGGCTGGAATTAATGGATGAGGCACAGCGCGCGCGCGGCGCGGTGTATTGGCCACGTCTGCAAACGAACTATTACGTTGATTACGATGACGGCCTTCAGCCTATTCGACGCCAAATCGTCGTTCCATCCTCAGGTGCTGTCGTTGCGGCGATCGCTAAAACCGACCGCGATCGTGGTATTTGGAAGGCACCGGCCAATGTTGAATTAGCCCAAGTGGTCCGGCCTAACTATCGGAGTTGGCGCGATGTATTGCTCTCTACGCCGCCGTTATTCGATGAAAATAACATCAGCATTAATCTGATTCGAAGCTTTGTCGGGCGCAGGGTGCGTGTATGGGGCTGCCGCACGTTGGTCGCCCCACCGTTACCGGATCGGTGGCGCTACGTTCAGGTACGGCGCACGCTGACCTACATCGAGGCCACATTAACGGACATTGGCCGTTATACGATGTTCGAGCCGAATACCCCGATTACGTGGACGACGTTCAAAAGCTTGGCGCGTGCCTGGCTACGCGATCTATGGCTCGCGGGAGGACTGGTTGGGGCAGAAGAAAGCGATGCGTTCCAGGTCTTGTTAGGACTTGGCGAGAGCATGACTACAGAAGATATGCGATCGGGCCGGTTAATTTTAATCGCGAAGCTTGCGATGCAATATCCGGCGGAATTTGTCGAGTTGCGTGTATTGTTTCAAACGAGCAGCGATGCTGTGCTAACAGAATCGACGGAGAAAGCAATATCATGAGCAGTGCAATATTATCAACCGCTGAGGCGATGGCTAAGGCGCCGATCACCGGTGATTTTTACGCGCATAGCCACCGGTTTCTAGTCCAAATCTTTGCTAAGAAGAATTGGCGATTTACGGGTAATCTGCAAGCGCTCAATGTACTGCCAACGGTCGTTGATTTCCGTTTTCAACGCATTAGCGGATTGGGCCGGACGATCCAAACACAGATGTTTCATCAAGGCGGTGATCCTATTAATCAGATTCACTTGCCAAAGGAACTTACACAGGAAAACATTGTTTTGGAGCGTGGTGTCACGACATTATCGCCGTTGACGACAATGTTCATCGACACGATGCGTCAATTTAAAAGCCGATACCTGGTGGTGGCCATCTTGTTGCTCGATTCGTCGTCGTTGCCGCTGTGCAGTTGGATTTGCATGGATGCGTTACCCGTGAAGCTGCAATGGGGTGAACTCGATGCCAATAGCAACACCGTCTTGCTTAATACGATGGAGCTTGCTTGCCGGGATGTGCAGTGGATGGGATTGGTGGCATGATCGAAATTCATGAATTAATCATTGAGGCGCACATCGGTACACCAGGAGGGACACGGAGTGTGCCGGTGACCGCACTGGGTACGGCTGCGTCGCCCATACCTCCTTGGGAAGCAGCGCAGTGTGAGGCGCGCTGGGTGGATGCGATTGTGCGACAAGTTATGGAACGGTTGCGTGATGAATGGCACAGTGATGTCCACGGAGGTAGCGTATGAGCGGGAGCGATCAGTCGCTGCAAAAATTGAAAATGACGCCTTATTTGCTGGACAAGGGGGGAGCGCTCAAAAATTTGGCTGGGCCCTTCGAAGTTTTGTATAACCCCGAGTCATTGACGATTGGGTATGGCGCGACTTTTCGGGAAGAGTCACTGGCCGACAGCTCCAATACCCGCGTCAAATTTGGCGCGGTGACACCCAGCACACTGGCGGTGGAGTTGATCCTAGACAGCAGTTTGCCAGACAGCAAAACAAGCGTCGATGAGCAGTTGACTAGTTTGTACATCACGTTTTTTAGGATCAACGGTGCGGTGCGTACGCCCAACATTGTTAAAGTCGAATGGGGCCATTTTGGCTGGGCGGGGCAAATGAAGTTTACCGGCTGGATGACGAACATGACGGTGACATGTTCGCTCTTTGACCGCAGTGGCGCGCCTCAACGTGCCAATCTCTCGGTCCACTTCCTTGAAGAGTTGGAGCTGGATATGGGAGGCAAGGGTGGCAGCGGCGGTAACGTGTCGCAGCAAGGCGGCCAAGGCGGTAGCGGTGGTAGTACGCAGCAAGCCAGTATGTTGTACGAGGGCGGGCCCGTTCCAGATGGTGCCGCATTGGCTCATATTGCCGAGGGAGCGTGGTCTGTGCCGAGCCAAACGACGGCGAGCGATTATCTCTCGTACGCCCGTGAAAATGATCTGGATAGCCTGGAGGCCTTGACACCCGGCCAATTTTTGCGTGTGCCTGGCTCTAGGGAGGCGTGACGGTGCTTCCCTTTACAAGTAAAAAATTTGACATCCAGGTGCAAGGCCAGCCGCTGTCTAAGCTCGGTTTAACGGTGATTGAAGCGGAAGTTCAGTATGCGGTCAACCGGATTCCAATGGCCCGGCTAACGTGCCGAGTGGATATAGAAGATTCAGCCAACAGCTGGGCATCGTTAAGCCAGATAGACAAAGCATGGCAGCCAGCTCATGCCGTCAAGATCAGCTACACGGATGATACGGGCACGCGCGTTCCGATTTTTGATGGGATGGTTGCCAGGCCACTGAACCCAAGCTATGTGCATCGGCAACTAACGTGCCAGCTCGAAGTGGTCCATGAGCTGCAAAAAATGGCCAACAGCCACCGCAGTCAGGTGTTGACCCAAAAAGGCACCGATGCCCAGGCTCTGCAAAAGCTATTCAAGGAGCACGGCATCAAGGTGGAGAAAATGGATGGCATGACGGTTTCGCACGCACAGCTGATCCAATGGTCTTGCTCGGACTGGGCCTGGTTGATGAGCCGGATTAGCGCGTATCCGGTCTGGTTGATCGGTGCCCCCGAACAATCGGTGTCGATTCTCAAACCGGATATTGGACAAGCGCCCAAAGGCCTCGTCTTGAAAGCGGCGAAACAGAATGCTGGGATCGAGTTGCGTGAGATGAAGTACCGGCGTGATAGCCGAAGACTACCGAGCCAATTGAGCGTGAATTATTGGGATGTCACGCAGCAGAAAAGCCGGTCTGTGAAGGCGAAATCTCCGACAGTCGGATCGGGCGTATTCAAGCCGCTCACCTATGCTGTGTCCGATGCGATGCACTGGACAATTAACTCAGGCTTGCCGCTTAGCGAGACGGAAGCGCAATCTTTCGCGGATGCCCGCTTGCTAGGTTGCCAACTGGCGGGTACCCAGGCGGAGTTTACGGTGGATTGGAGTGAAGCAACGGCTAAACTGGCACCTGGACAAACTCTGGAGTTGTCAGGCTATGGCACTTTCGACGGCAAAGGGCTAATTGCCGAAGTGCGGCACCAATGGATCGGTGCCGGCCAAGGTAAGACGATCGTGACGACGGGCCGGCCTAACGCCGTGATCGGCCTTCAGGCGCCTGAGATCGATGCGCCCTTGATGCCAAGGGTTCAAGGTATGACACCCGGTGTGGTTGTGAAGCCTGGTCGCGAAAAGGACCCGACTGGTTGGGGATGTATGGCGGTGCGTGTGCCGGGCCTGGGAGGCACGCCAGGGCAGGAGCCGCCGATCTGGGTGCGGCCCGGCATGGCCTATGCCAGCAAGGGCAGCGGCTTATGCTTGTATCCGGAAGCCGATGACGAGGTGATGCTGGCGTTTCTGAGTGACGATCCGCGCTTTCCAGTGATCGTCAGTGCTGTGCATAACCCGAAAAACAAGGCACCGTTCGAGCCGAGCGAGAAAAACGAGCAAAAGGGCTTGGTTTTGGCGAAAGACGGCAAGACACAGTTCCAATGGCTTTTTGACGTCAAGGACGGTGGCTCGCTTACGTTGGAAGCACAGAAGACGACACTGGTACTGTCCAAGGCAAGCCTGCGCTTGCATGGCGAAGAGGCGTTCGCGCTCGATGCAAAAAAAATCACGGCGGAAGCCAAAGAAGGTCTCACCCTCAAAAATGGTCAATCCGAGATGAAGATGGGTGGGACCTCCCTAAGCGCCAAATCGCAAACGCTTTCGCTGCAGGGTTCAGCCAAGGCTGACCTCAAAGGCGGCCAGGTCAACTTGGGTTAATCGTATGAAGGGAGGACAGGATGGCGAACGGACCTCAGAATCAGCTTGGATGCGGCTGGAAGTTTCCGGTGCAGTTCGAATGTGTCTCCGGCAAGCCAAAGGCAGCGCAAGTGATGATGTCATGCGATGCGGACAATATCAAAGAAAGTTTGCAGGTACTGTTTAGTACGCAACCGTACGAACGGGTGATGCGCGCAGGCTATGGGTGTGATTTGCAAACCTTTGTGTTTGAGAACATCAGCGATGGGCTGCGCACTGAAATTCGTCAGATGATCAGTGACGCGATTCAAACCTACGAGCCCCGGGGCACGCTGGTCTCAATTGATTTCAGACCGGACAGCAATTCGCCGTGGACGCTCAATATCGATATTGCTTACCGGATTCCTCTGAACAATACGGTGCAGCATGTCGGTGGCAAGCTGAATATCGGCAGTCCGCAGGGAGGATGGCTTGCACAATGAATAGCCGGATAAGGCGCCCTTGAGCCAGTATGATGCAGCAGAGCATGCGCACCACGCGGCGAGCCAATGAGAGCAGTGCTTAGAGAAAGAAGTCCAAGCCGGGTAAATAGAACGTTCTCTCACGATCAGCGTAAAAAAACCTATTATGACAGCGAAGAAGACATTATCGCCTCAAGAGTCGTTCATACTGGATCAACGCGATTTGGCATGGCACTTAAAGACTTGGCGAGACTATGTGGCTTTGCTGCCATTTGATGACCCGTTTGCCACGCCGGGCAGCTTTAATAAAGACGATGAGTCGTGGAAGAAGTTTTTTTTCCCGTTCGATGAAGCCAATGATTCAGTCGATCCAGTAGCGGCACTACTTGAGGCGGTAGCTCAGCCTAATGGCTTGCTGCCTCCTCAGCAAGCCTTTCTGGTCGCATTTTTAGCCTCGCTCAACGTGCCGCGAGCTCTGCTTAACACGATACCGGCTCGGCATCGCGCGCTTTATTACCGGGAGGAGCTTGGTGTGCGGGAAAGTCCTGCCGTGCCGGATCAGGTGATGCTGTCATTCACGCCAAGCCAGCCAACCTTGATGTTGCCGGCTGGTGAACGGTTCAGTGCGGGCCAGGATAGTGCAGGGACACCATTGGAGTATCGGCTCGATGAAGATGTGTGGGTGAATCAGGCGATGCTCACGGACGTGTGCTGGTATCAGTCGGAAAACCATGACGATAACCCTCAAATCCAGCATCCTGCCACAAAGCGGGTGGTGCTTGATACGCTTGGTCAGTCTGCCACGGTGTGGCCAAACGAAGGGGTGCGGCTATTTAGTTACGATCCTCAAAGGGACCAGACCGTGGTGCCCGGGCGCGTGGTTGCTTCGCCGGTGCTGGCTGTCGCGCAAGGGGAGCGCGAGATCGAGGTGACGTTTGATGGTGTCGGCGGCCTGATGGGAAAAGACCAAGAACTCAGTGCATGGATGAGCGGGGAAAAAGGTTGGGTTCCCCTAAAGAGGCTTCCCATCATCCATATGCCGCCTGAGGGATGGAAGGCCGCCTTTGTATTACATGCCGATCAAGGCGCCATAGCGGTACCCGCGGGGTTGGATGGCTTTAACGATCCCGTGCCTTTGCTCAAGATAACGTGTCCATTGGTTGATATTCCCCGTGTTAAACAGATTAATGTGACGGTGCGCAATCCCAGCCAGGTGATGATGGCGACCGATGACAGTGTGGCAGAAACGGGTAAAAAGAGCACGCCATTCGGTGAACTTCCCGCATTGGGCAGCAGCTTGTATTTGATGTCGCCGGACTGGTGCAACAAGCCGGATTGTACGCTGACCATCACGTTGAATCCGGCGTGGACGGGATTGCCCACGCAGAATTTCCACGATTGGTACCAATGGGACAGCGTGGGCGGCCAGGGTGGAGAATTTGGCTATGCCATTTATGGCGGTGGCGTGCCCGGGAATAATCAGGCGTTCACGGTCAAAATGACGGTGGTGAATGGTCAATTAGATGGTGGAATGGTCCCGTTATTCGGAAATCAATTGTCGGGAGACGCTCCGCCGCCGATAGGTGCTTTGCTGACCTTCAACGAAATTAAGACACTCACCGCCCCCATCATCGAGAGTACCGATCCGCACGACTGGACACAGTATCTTCGTTTCGAATTGACGGGCCAGGATTTTGGGCATGCCGCTTATCAGACTTCACTTGTCGCGCCGCAATATAAGAAGACGCCTACGATTATCGAACTCCATTCTCCGTATACACCGCGGTGGACATCGTTATCCGTGTCGTACGAGTTATCGACAACAAGCCAGCCCACCCGGCACTCGCTCCCGTCTGGATCGGGTTGCGCCATTGCTTCGCCGGTGCTGGCCGTTGCCGGCGGGCAGCGTGTGATCGAAGTGACGTTTGATGCTCCTATCGGGGCAAGAGAGGACCTGAGTGCATGGGTGAGTGGGGAAAACAAAAGTTGGATCCCCTTGCAGAAGACCGAGATGATCGATGACGATAGAAAAGCTTCATTTGTATTACAGGCCAGTCAAGGCGCAGTAGCGGCACCCGAAGGGTTGGATGGCTTCGATGATCTTGTGCCGTTGCTCAAGATGACGTGCTCATCGGCTGAGGTTCCAGGTGTTACGCAGATCAACGTAACCGTGCGCAATTCTCCCCACGTGATCATGGCGACCGATAGCGGTGTGGCGGAAATAGATAAAGAAAACAGGCCATTCGGTGATTCTCCTGAATTGGACAGCAGCTTTTATTTGATGTCGCCGGACTGGTGCAACAAGCCGGATTGTAAGCTGACCATCACGCTGGATCCAAGTTGGATGGGATTGCCCACGCAGAGTTTCCAGAGTTGGTATGAATGGGACAGCGTTGATGGCCAGGATGAGAAGTTTGGTTATGCTATTTATGGCGGTTGCGTACCCGAGAATAATCAGGTTTTCACGGTCGAAATGACCGTGGAGAGCCGTCAACTGGCGATGACGGGCAATTTATCAGATGACGGAAAGCTCCCGCTATTCGAAGACAAATCGCCGGGAAAAGCTTCGCCACCGATCGGCGCTTCGTTAGCCTTTAAAGCGATTGGTGTGCTGACCGCCGAAATCATTGACGATACCGATCCGCGCCATTGGGACCAGTACCTTCGTTTCAAACTGACGGGCCAAGACTTTGAGCATGCCGTCTATCGAAGTTCTCAGAATGCACCGCTCTATAAGAAGACGCCTACGATTATTCGGCTTCATCCCCCGTACACGCCGCAGTGGGCCTCGTTATCCGTGTCGTACAAACTATCGACGACTGCACTCGACACCCAATACCGGCTTACGCCATTTGGTCATTGTTTGGACGATGCGCCAATGGCCCGCGAGTTAGGCCAGCCAGCGCGTCAATTAATGCTGGGTTTCGCGGGGATACAACCGGGACAAGATTTGGCGCTGTACTGGAAAGTGCGAGCGGCCAATCCCGATGTGCTGTTGTCTTGGGACTATCTTTCCCAGGACAAGGATAAGAAGAGCTGCTGGCAAGCGCTGGACATGCAGGTGCATGATAAAACAGGAAAATTGTCAATGTCCGGCTTATGGCGGACAACGTTGCCGCACGATGCGAGCTATCAAGACCCGGCCATGCCCGCAGGGCGCTATTGGGTACGCGCACAGTTCAAGCCGCCTGCCCAGCACGAGCACGATGGGGAGCAGGATGGTTTTGCGGTCAGTGACGATGCGGTGCGGCCTTCTGATTTTCCGTGGCTGTTGGGCCTGAACGTTAATTGCATGACGGCTACGCTTGTGAATGTTGAGCATATTGCCGCGGATCATCTGACCACGCCCCTGCCTGCTGATACGGTCACGCGCAGCGTCGAGCCCATCGAGGGCCTGCAAACTATCGCACAACCCTGGCCTTCCGATGGCGGCCAACCCGTGGAAGAAACCGAGAAATTTTATCAGCGGATTGCCCAGTGCCTGCATCATCGCGGCCGTGCATTGACATGGGGCGATATCCGGCAATTGCTTAAGGAGCGTTATACAGAAATTCATGACGTACGAGAGGCTGCTCCCCGCGTGCAAGACAAATCTGATCCGAGCGCCCATCCTTTAATTCAGCGCCTGGTCGTCATTCCAGAGCCTGATCAATCTGATAGCGGTGACCGATTGCGTCCTGCGTTCAATGCGTCGCGACTGAGGCAGATGGAACAATTCCTCCTCGATAGAGCGACGCTATGGCTTAACCTTGAAATCGGCAATCCAGCTTATCGCGATGTCCCGCTCGCTTATACGATCGACTTTACTGCTAGCACGAATCCTGATCAGGGCTATCGGCAAGTGGCACAAGCGCTCAGTGCCCAGTATATGCCATGGGCCAATGGCTCCAGCCCGAGTGAAGTGTGTATGGGCGTAACGCTCGACTACTATGCGATGCTTGCTTTCATCGAACGTTTGCCGATCGTGATGCGGGTGAAGAGCCTATTGCTTGATGGACAAGCGCGAACCGTTGTGGCGAACGGTCTAGAAGCGCTGGTGCTCACATTTGGCGAACGCACCTCGACGCTTTTTGGTCAACCGCAGCAGGTGAAGCTTCCTGCAGACTATACCCTTGTTGGCAATCGCGTACGCGTTAGCCATGACGGCCAGTATCTGGTGGTCGATGCGACTAAGGAGCCTAACACCCCGGCCATTGCCATTTATGGACCAGACAGCCAATGGCGCCACATTGAACTAGATGCCGGTCAGGCGGCCATATTTGAGTTGGCTGGGCCGCATGCTTGTCCTGGTATTGCGTATCTTCGCGGTACTGCTGTACAGTTTGATTTGCTCAATAACCAGTCGTTTGGCATCGGCCCAAGCTTCGAGGTGGACACAAAAGAAGGCGCTGTGACGGATCTCAGCGTTGAGGACAACGGGCAATTCATCGCTGTGGCCCAGAAAGGAGGGTATCTTCGTTTTTGGACACTCAATAACAATACGTATCAGGAAGGACAGGAGAGCCCGATAACGCTGCCGGATTGGAAAGATCGCCAGATTGACCTCAATGGCGGCGGAACGCTTCCCTTAGTCGCAAACTGCAAGGACAGTACGGGCGTTTATGTGTACCCGGACGTGATCCATCATTCTGACAAGTTTGTCCAACTGGAAAGTGCTTTAAGTACCGTGTCCACTCTCAGCCGGAACGCGCAGGTGATCACGTGCGCGTATCAAACAGATATCACTATTAATCAGATACAAAACGGCATCTGGCAACGTGCCGGTAAGGGCATTGCATTGGCCCAGCCGGTGACTAGCGTGAGTCTGAGCGATACCGGCTATGTTCTGGCCGCCGGCGCTGCTGATGGCAAGCAGGTTGAAATTTGGACTGGTGTAAATGGCCCCGATCCCGTCTTGCTGCAAACGCTTGAGGTGGAGATAGGGTTCGGCACAAGTGTGAGCTTAAGTGGTAATGGCTTAATACTTGCGATGGGTGGCGATCAAGACTCGATCTTATTGTATCACCGGACAGCAGAGTCAATATGAGCCCGTCGTTAATTCGACGATACACACTCTCTACGCGCCAGGGAACGGACACTTTTATCGACTTGGGCTTATTTCATGGATGACGTTAAACAGGAATACGACGCGATTCACTTTGATAGCCTGTGGGACACGGCGTTGGATTCGTTGCGTACGCTCGCCGGTCAAGAATGGACTGAGTTTGGCGAGCACGATCCAGGTGTAACGTTCTTGCAGGCGCTCATCTATAACGTGGCCGATCTAGCCTACCGGCACACGCATCCGCTAAAAGATCTGCTGACGCTCAATCCCGGGGATGTGCAACGGCGTGAAGAAAAAAATCGGAAGCGAATTTTTCCACTGACGTTTGGTCCAGATTGGGCATTAACCTGCTCGCCGGTCACAAAAAATGACTATCGGCGCGCTATTTTGGATCTGCGCTCGGATGAATCAACGCAGGCTACGGCACTATCGCAGGGCTTCTATTTTATGGATGCGCAGCTGGTACGAGAGCCCTTCGATCTCGAACAGATATATAGCTATCGGTACGATAAAGACAATCACCGTTTCCGATTCGATTTTGATCTGCTTTTTGATCATTCGCACCTCGAGACTAATCAATTCTGTTTGCTAGGGGGATACCACTTATATGTGGCGAAGCAGCGGGGCATCGATGAAGAAAAAGCGAAGAAGGTCTTGCAAACGTGTTTGCAAAACAATCGTAATCTTTGTGAGCAAGTACGCAGGATCATCTGGCTCGAGCCCCAATATGTGGACGTGCAAATCGATATCGAACTTGACGATGAGTGGCAGGATCCGGTCAAAACAATGGCCGACCTGTATCAAAAGGTCGATGCTTGCATCCGTTCACCGACGATGCGCGTGGGGGCGCCGCAACTCATTGAGCAAGGTATCCCGGCGGAGGCCGTCTACAATGGTCCACGATTACAGCACGGCTGGATCACCTCAATATCCGATGCCGTTGACTACACGCGGTCCCGTGCCGTCGATATTAGTGGACTTGCTCAGTCTTTACTGGCGCTTGCCGGGGTCGATAGGATAATGAAACTGCAAATCGGCGATATACCATCCTGGACGATGGTGATCGACCCGACATGCTACCCGGTCGCCTGGGGAGATGATCCGATTGCTTTTTTAGTGGATAAAAACAATGAGTCACTTAAAGTCCGTTTATTTAAGCGAGGTGAGCTACAAAATATTGATCGAGACGCTCTCATACAAGCGATTCAAGATGCGCAACCTTCCATCGTCACTAACGCAGCTACAGGCGTGCCGATTGGCCGTTGGCGTGGCGATACCTACGCACCGGCGAGCAACCGCATCCCGCCGTGCTACGGCTTGCAAGATGACCTTAAGCAGCATCAAGAGGGTGAGGAAAAGAAACGTCTGCAACGCCAATACCAATTCTTTTTGCCGTTCGAGCAGTGGATTGCGAACGGCATAGCGCAAGCGGCCAATGTTGCCAAATTATTGGCTTTCGACCGGTATACCTTGAAGCAAGCTTCGCCAGGGAACGTATGGGGATCTCAGTGGCCCTATTTGTCGGATACTCGCTTGAATGACTTGTACGATCACTGGAAAAATGACCTAACCGATTATATGGTCGAGCGTTCGGAGGATTGGACTAAAGAACTTGAGATTATCGACTATCTGCTGGGATATTTTGGGGTTCAGCAAGGCTTAGGCGTGTTGCGTGATAAGGCGCGGCTTCGTGAATTTACTCAGGTTCAGCAAGGCTACCTCGAACATTTTTGTACGCTGACCTACAACCGTGCCAATGTCCAGATCGGTCAGATCTCCGATCTTCAGAAGCGAATTGCCGCTCGATTGGGCATCGGCGCGGAACTTTTTGCTCCGACTCACGGCGGTAAGATGAACAATCTGCCGTTTTACCTGATCGAATATTGGCTGTTGTTACCGTCGCAACCCAGAAAATCCATTCAGTTGGGACCTGCGTCTGAGGCAGTCATTGAATTTTCAGACGAACAGGAAACGGAGAAAAAAGCACTAGCTCTGAGCTTTGGAGAGGGGGCAGACGTTCCAGAAGTCGGACAACTCTTTAAAATGACTGTGATAGGTGGCTCTCCACCGCCCGACTTTAGTGTTTATCCTTGGGCGGTTGTTTCAAATGTGAAGGCTGAAGGGGGGGCTATTACGCTATCGTTCGATCTGCAACACAATAACCAGCTGTATGTCGATGCCGAATACATTGTGGATGGTGTATCTAATAAAGCGTGGCAGCTGTCTTGCGAGACACTGAGTGAATGGATGTGGGGCGTAGACTATCCACTCGTCTATGCTGCTAATCAATCTGGCTTGCTGGATGGTCAGCGAAAGCGTTGCCAAATTGCCTCCAGCGCGACAGCAATCCAAATCGGAGACGTAATTAATATTCCATCTAATCCAAACCTTCCGGGTGATCCAATTAAAACGGTTGTCGAGCAGGTAGACGTATCGCAGGGTACCTTTGTAGCGAAATGCGACACTGGTGTCCAGTGGCCAGGGACCAACGCAGACGGCAAAACACTTCGGCGCTGCTATGTCGAACGTTCGTTACCCCTGGCAGACCAGTTTTCGTTTAGCATCGGCGTCGTGTTGAATCGCGAGGATGAATGGTTTTCTCTCTCTTCTAAACCCAGCGATGTGATCGAATGGGTCGAGCAGGTTGTGCGGGATGAAGTTCCGTGTCATATCCAATCGACTGTCCACTGGTTGAACCGCAGCGCATTCCGTTCCTTTGGACATGCGTACAATGGTTGGCAAAACAGTGGTTATTCGTTCGGCAATGAGACGTATCAGCTGCTCGAGATCCTATCACTGAGCCGCTTGCCGGATCAACCGGCTGGCATTGGCACGACCTCTCTCTATAAAACAGATGGAGATGTAAAGCTTAATCCTGATGGGACTTATCAAGATGAAGAGACCGTTAAGAAAAATGAAGTGATGTATATCTTAACAGATAAACAGTACTAGTCACCATGCGATATTTGAGCACGACGCTGCTGATATTACCGGCGAGGAGCTTATGACGCTGCAACAAGCCATGCGCCGAATATTGGACGCCCGTTTGGAAGTTAAGATTGCTGATTTGAAAAAGCGCTTCGGGACCGGCAGAAAACCGAGCGAAGGCGATTATGTCCTCTTGTTCAACGTGCTCGAGGCATTGTGTGATGCGCTGGACATGGCGCAGGATCTGACGAAAGTTGTGCCGGGTGATGGGCTGCGGTTGGAGCAAGACCGTCTCGCGTTGAATCTGGAGGCAAAGGGCGGGTTGAAAATCAACGCAACTGCGTCGTATCTGTTTGCCGATTTCGACGGCGGCACATGTTTAGCGGCCGATGACAAAGGTATCTATATCGAATGCCGCCCGGTGCTTCATGATGGCAAAGGCTGCTTGTCTGTGCAAGCAGGATTCGGCGTAACGGTCAAAACGGTCGCGGGTATCGAAAAAGTGGTGCCGCAAGGCGTGAATCAACCTGTGGGCGGTATTGGGGCCACGGAGGACGGCTTAAGGTTAGAGGTAGCCGATAGCGGGCTTGCTACTCAAGAGGGGTTGGCGTTGAGGTGCGGCAAAGGCATGAGCGCTGAGCAGGGGTTGCAGATCGTGCTGGCTAAGGAGACAGCGTTAGCGCTCGATGCCGATGGTCTGCGTGTGTGTACAGGTAAAGGCAATGCGCTGCAGATTGACGAGAACGGTCAATTGACGCTTAATCCACAAGTCTCGGTGAGCACGTTTGAAAAGATGTCATTCGCCGAGCGTCAAGAGATATGGAAGATTTTAGAAGGGACTGCTCAACCCTCCGCAATCGGTAATCTGCATATTGTGGGTCAGTCTGAAGATGAGCACTTGAGTGGCATCCTCAACGATCAAGAAAAAATTGGGCTGGCCAAAGTTTATTTTGTGCCAGCTGCTTCAGAGCAACCGGCTCAGGCGGTCACGGGTGACTTGGCATCGGTCATTGCGCAGCTTAAAGAGGCATTTCAGACAGAAAAGTTACCGTGTCCCGAGCATTACGCGTCATGGTTCAATGTGCTCGAATCGTTGTTTGACGCGCTGGGTATGACGCAAGATTTAACGAAAGTCGTACCGGGTGATGGACTGCGATTGGAACAAGACCGTCTTGCGTTGAATCTGGATAAGAAAAGCGGGTTGACTATCGATCAAAAATCATGCCTTACGGTCCATCTTGACGATAGCACATGTTTAACAGCCGATGACAAGGGGCTCGATGTGAAGTGCCACCCCGTGCTCCATGATGGCCAAGGCTGCCTGGCTGTGCAAACGGGGCGCGGGGTGACGGTTGAAAAGGCGGGCGGTGTCGAAAGAGTGGTGCCAAGCAATTGGCAAAGCAAAAATCAACCCGTGGGTGGTCTTCAGGCTACGACGCAGGGTTTAAAGGTGGCGGTGGCCAGCAGCGGGCTGACGACCCGCGAGGGGCTGGCAGTGGTCTGCGGTAGCGGTGTGAGTGTCCAGGGCGGGCTGCACGTCGCGCTGGCGCAGGACACAGCGTTGGCGCTCGATGCAAACGGACTCCGTGTGCATACCGTCGAAGGCAACGCGCTGCGACTGAACGGCAGTGGTCAATTGACGCTCGATCCGAGCGCTTTGGTCTCGGTCGAAACGTTTGAAAAGATGCCGCTCGCTCAGCGTCAAGAGATATGGCGGATTTTAGTGAAAGCAGGTCAAGAAAAAGAGGAGGATGAGTTGACATGAGTCCAGACGATGAAAACGGCAGGTCGCAAAATACGCTCGTTCGGAATAACCCGCTGAGAGACCGGATTGCAGAGCTGAAAAAATATTTTCAAGCGGGGCAGATCCCGACTGAAGCTGACTTTTCCGAACTATTGGATCTGTTGCAAGAAGCCTGTCAAGCAGTTGGGGCAGTGGATCGTAATCCGGGAGCGGGTTTGCAGCTGTCCTCGCCGTCAGCAAAACCGGACGGTCCGTTGAAGTTGAGCGTTAAGTGTGACGGCCAGACAACTGAGTTAGGCGTCGAGCAAGCGGGGTCAAAGGCATTGAAACTGAAAACGAACCCGGCCGGCGCGTTACAGGTTTCTGATGATGGGAAGCTTCAGCTTGTTTTTAGTTCGGAGCTGGAGGGGGAAGGTTTGCTTCAGATCCAAACAGGGCCAGGACTAGAGGTTATGAGGAGCCCGGGCAAAGAAACCCTTGCGATGAAGTTGCAAGAGGAAAAAGGTTTGAAGTTTGACAGCACAAACGGAGATAGCGTGCAGATCCATTGCGGGCCGGCCATCAAGATCGATAATGGGCCACTTGAGGTTGTGCTGGGTGAAGGGTTGCAGTGGAATGATCAAGATAAAACTCTCGAACTCAATCTGGCAAAAGATAGTGGTTTGATATTTAATGGTGAAAGTGCTGTCGATTTGCTGCTTAATCCTCAAGAAGATAACGTGATAGAGAAGGTCGAAGAGAATGGCCAAAACGCTTTACGCATAAAGGAAGACACGTTGCTTTGTGATGTTGCCACATTTAGAAAACTCGATGAAGATCCAGCAGATCGCCAGATCCTGAAGGATATTTATCAGCTTCTATGTGAAGCTGCACAGGATAATATATGATAAAGCCGGATAAACAAGAATGCTGCGCGTAGTAAAAAGGCGGTAAATTAATACTTTTAATCTTGACGGGAAAATAGGGCGATTCGACGAAAGTTGATGAAAACGTTAAATTTTAGATAACGGGGCACAGTCTTCGTATCAACGTGGAATCAGCGGGACTCGATCGAATAGCGAGTAATGGAATTAGATAAAGATCCTGATACGAAAAAAATTGCCGATGAAGAGGGTCATTCTATAGAAGGACCCTGGTCGCTGTCAAAGCTGAAATCGTGCTTTGAAGCCAAACATGTTCCACGGCAGGAGCATTTCGAGGCTATTTTGGACGGATTGTCGAAATGTTTTAAGACCATTGGTATCGATTCAGAGGGAAAGCCAGAGTTGCCTGCGAATGGGTTATATTTAAGTAAATTGCCCAACAATAACTATCAGTTATCTGTGTACCTGGATGAAAAACGGTCAATGACCAGCAAGACAGGTAGTGTGGCTGTCAAGGTGGACAGGGATCGAAGAATCGGTTCGGATAATAAAGGTTTGAGATGTATTTTTGGCAATGAGTTGAGGGGCGAACAGAATAAGAGTGGTGTGACGATGCTTGCTCTGCAGGCGGGCTATGGCATTGAAGTGACAAAGGACGGTGAAGGTGGTAAAGGTAAGAAAGTCCAATTAAAACTCAAGAGCAAAGACGCATTAGTCTTGGATGAAAAAGAAGGACTGGGGTTGAAGTGCAAGGAAAATAGTGGGTTCAAGCTCGATTCTACCTTGCAGTTGGATGTAATTAAAGAGAAGGGGCTGGTCATCCCGGATGAGGGAAATAATCAAAATAAATTGAGCGTCCAGATTGATAAGATAAGGGGCGTGGAATTTAATGGTGGTTTAAGCCTGAAACTCGATGCCGCGAGTCATTTTGAAGGCACTTCGCAAGGGCTTTGTTTAAAGCAGGGCGATATATTTTCGAAGGAGGTTTTTGAGGGGCTCGGAAAAGAATCATTAAAAAAAATATACAATCTACTCCGCTCTGTTTTTGATGAAAATGGCGTGCCATTTGGGCCTGAGGTTAAGGATTTTTCATGGGCGGATGCCGCTTGTAGTCGTTATGATAATTATCGCTCGAATAGTGGATGGTTTTCTGTTTTAACTCAAAATGAAAATTTAGAAAAAAATTCATTAATGTTTTTGGATCAGGAGGAGAGGAAGGATATTGGGGAAATCTTGGGGAATTCAATTGTTGTTATAGATAATAAATTGGTTGGTATTGGCGTATGCGAAGAAGATCCTGTAATTTACAGTGTAGATGTAAGTACTACGCGCTATAGAGATGAAAAAATTAAACTTGAACCGAAATCTTGCCCAAAAACTTGTTTTTGTGGGCCATTGTGCTTTAGTTCGGACGGGAGTCGAATCATTTTTTTGGATGGGGATAAAAAAGATGTTAGTGTATATTATTTTAGTGATGCTGCTGATGATGGTGGTGGCGATGATGAGGATGATGGTGATGTAAAGAAGCAATACGAAAAAAGTAACAATTTTTTTTCTAATGGTAAACTCCTTTCATCTGTTGATCCAACCTGTGTAACGTTGAGTGGAAATGGAAAATTTGCAGCGGTGGGGGATAAAGAAAAAATATATTTTTTTAAAGAAGAAAGTGAAAAGAAATGGACTCAAGAGCACGAACATGAGTTGCCTCATTCTGCGCTAGCCATCGGTGAGAATGCAGATTACTTCGCCGCGATAGAGGGAAATGCCATTGGAGTTTATCGAATTAAACGAGAAAATTCTTCTATTCGGTCTATTGATAAAGTGCAAGCGCTTAATTATTCTGCGCGGTCCATCTCGATGAAAACAATCGAGAACTTGGAAGAAAAAAAAGAACAGTATCTTGTTGCGATCAAAGCAGCCAAGGACGAAGCCTCCCCTTTGGGGATGGTCTTTAAAGGCTCAGTCATCGTATGACATCACCAGTTCGATGATTAGGCTATGCACCTGAAAGGTGGCGCATGAGTTGGCTGAATGGCAGGCTGTCCCACTTCTCGGAGAGACTTATGTTAGAAACTCAACTACAAACTGATGAAGCCGTTCAAGACACCGCGGCAACAGTGCCTGTGCCCTTTGTCTCGACGTATGACCGTCTGCCGTACACTTCGTATCCGTTTGAGCAGACGCACCCAGGAGGACTGGCTGCGCTGGCAGAACTGTTCGGACTCACCGCACCACCAGTGCGTACCGCGCAGATTCTGGAGCTGGGTTGTGCGGCTGGCGGAAATCTGATTCCGCTGGCCGCTGAATTTCCTGAGTCGGTGTGCGTGGGTATCGATCTGTCGCCGGTCCAAATTGAGGATGGGCAACAACGCATTGCCTACTCAGGTCTGCGCAACGTGCGCCTCGAGTGCCGCGACTTGCTCGAGCTTCCTGGCACATTGGGCCTATTCGATTACATAATTTGTCACGGTGTCTACAGCTGGGTGCCGCCCGCGGTACGCGCGGCGATTATGCAAATCTGTCAACAGCATCTGGCACCTGACGGAATCGCGTACATTAGTTATAACGTGCTGCCCGGTTGGCGGCAGCGGCAGGCGATTCGGGATGCGTTGTTGTGGCAGATTTCAGCGGATGCGGAGCCTACCCAGCAGCTCGAGCAGTTGCGTGCAATGCTGAGCTTTTTACAAGCGCATGCATCATCCGATTCGATGTATGGCTCGGCAGTATGTGCCATCATCAACGATTTGATGCAGCGCTCAGATCCGTATTTGATGCATGAATATCTGGCTGCAACCAACGCACCGTGCCTATTCAGCGAATTCGTGCAGGCGGCCAAAGGGCTAGCGTTTCTGTGCGAAGCGCGCTTAACTACCATGTTGCCGGAGTTGAGCGCTCCCGAGCGGGCGGCCGCGATCCGCGCGTGGACGGGCGACCGCTTACTTGCAAACGAGCAGGTGAATGATCTCGTCTCAGGCCGCCCGTTTCGCGAAAGCTTGCTCGTGCATGATCATCGGGCGATTGAGCGCACATTGCGGGCTATGCATATGGATAAACTGCACGTCGTTTTGTGTGAGCTTTACCGGTTCGAGCTGGAGGATGACACTTGGGTGTTGCATGCTCCTCAAGGTCAATACCGGACATCCGACCCCATTGTGCAAGCGGCTTTGAAGACACTTATCTTACGGTATCCGGCTTCGAGTACGTTGGATGAACTGAGTGCGGCGGCGGTGGGATCTGGCATTCCAGAGCCCATTCGAGCGGCAATACGTGACGCGCTGTTTTACCTCGTTGTGGGCGGGCTCGCGATCGCGCGCACGGAACCGGTATGCGCACAATCTGCGAGCACACTGGAATGCGCGGTACTGGAGGATAAACTGGATAGGACATTTTGCTGTGCCAGTGCGCTGGCGCGCAGCGATGCCGCAGCCGGCGCGTGGGCCACGGCGAATCTGCTTCACCGGCCTGTGCAGCTTACAGCCATTGATATTTTTCTGTTACCCCGCTTGACAGGCGACATGTCGATCGCTGCGCTACTCACAGCACTGGCGAGTGCAGTGAGAGAAGGGCTGCTCACGTTTGCTGAGCATGGCGACGTGTCGCTGCGTGAGCTGCTCATTGAACGTTTGCGGCATTATGCGCGGGCGGCATTGCTAGTCGCACAGGCAAATGACGAACCAGGCGGCAACCGGCAGGATGCTGAGCACGGCCAGGTACAAGCGATGACTTTATCAGAAGAGGTGTCAAGTACAGCTGGGCAATCGTTTAATCAAGCGATTGTCTCGTTCAGTTCGCCAGAAAATTGACTGGAGAGCAGCCGTGTCCAAAATTGACCGACTGCGCTTATCGTTCAAGGCCGAGCAGTTCGATGGTCACGCGTTGCTGCGGGAATGCAGTCAGTTGTTTCGCCAGCATGTGCTTGCTGATCTCGACCAGCTCATCCATCGTTTAGCGAAGCGAGCCTCTCGTCCCAGACTCATCAAACGGATGGTGATTGATCTAGGTGTATTGGATGCATCTGGCTGGAAAGAGCAATGGCGAACGCGCTTGCTGCAGCGAGTGGAGCAGGCGCTTATCGAGGAATTGGCACGTGCTGAGCAAAACAGGGCCAGTGAGGATTCAATGGCACGGCATGATGCGTTCCAGGCGTGGAGTCACTGGCTGCATACGGGCGTTGGGACAGCGCCAGCTGCACCGTCTCTTTTCGCGATGAATGTTCACGCATCTCCGGCGATGCCGACAGCAACTGTGACGCAGCTCACCGAGAGCACTATACGCACTGTGAGAGCCTGGCTGCAACAATGGTTGCAAGCGAACCCGGTACTGCGCCCAGCAGCGCGTCACCGGTTGGCGCAGCTGTGTGCGATACCGGCGCTACAGGATATCTGGGCTGCCTATGAGGCTCAGCATCCTGAACCGGCTAAGCTGGATAGTCTAGCCCGTGCGGTGCAAGATATTCCGCCCACCGCATACTCCTCGGATGTTATTGCAGAGTCCAATCGGCCGGTGCCGGAGGCAGTGCCCGAGCAGCAAGATGCCATTTGGCCAGATGCATTCGTGCATGCACCGGATACGCCCTATCGGATGAACCCCGCGATCACGCCGAGCGGACCAGCTGGCTTCAGCGCTGATTTTGGGCTGCTCTGGCCGCTGTTGCCGGGCGTGTTTCGCGCGCTTGAGCGCAATAAACCGGCGGCGGATACTGGTAATGCATTGCTGTGGGTTGCGTTAGAGTCTTTGCAGACACATTCAGCGATGCCGATGCCCTCCGCAACGCAGATCACTGAGAAAGCCATACGTACCGCGCGAACCCGTTTGCAGCGGTGGCTACAAGCGAACCCGGCGCTGCGCTCAGCAGTGCGTCGCCGGTTGGCGCAACTGTGTGCGATACCGGCGCTACAGGATATCTGGGCTGCCTATGAGACTCAGCATCCTGAACCGGCTAAGCTGGATAGTCTAGCCCGTGCGGTGCAAGATATTCCGCCCACCGCATACTCCTCGGATGTTATTGCAGAGTCCAATCGGCCGGTGCCGGAGGCAGTGCCCGAGCAGCAAGATGCCATTTGGCCAGATGCATTCGTGCATGCACCGGATACGCCCTATCGGATGAACCCCGCGATCACGCCGAGCGGACCAGCTGGCTTCAGCGCTGATTTTGGGCTGCTCTGGCCGCTGTTGCCGGGCGTGTTTCGCGCGCTTGAGCGCAATAAACCGGCGGCGGATACTGATGATGCATTGCTGTGGGTTGCGTTAGAGTCTTTGCAGACACATTCAGCGATGCCGATGCCCTCCGCAACGCAGATCACCGAGAAAGCCATACGTACCGCGCGAACCCGTTTGCAGCGGTGGCTACAAGCGAACCCGGCGCTGCGCTCAGCAGTGCGTCGCCGGTTGGCGCAACTGTGTGCGATACCGGCGCTACAGGATATCTGGGCTGCTTATGAGGCTCAGCACCCCGAACCGACTAACGCGGATAGCCTAGCCCGTACGGCACAAGACGTTCCATTCGCCACACGTCAGCCGGATACTATCGCAAGATCCAATCGGCCGGCTCCAAAGGCGGTGTCCGCACAACATACCGTTCGGCCAAATGCGCCTGTGTTACCGGATACTCCCGATCGTATGAACAGAAGCGGTGACCGGAATGCCGCGTTCGTACCGGCCGAGTTTGCCGTCTTAAGCGCGGGTCTCGTGCTGCTGTGGCCGATGTTGCCAGGCTTATTTCGCACGCTTGCGCTACTCGATGATGCCAATCACTTTATCGATGTCAGTGCACCGTTGATTGCTGCGGGCTGGCTTGATGAACTGGCTTGGGGTGATGACACGGTCGCCGAGTGGCGCATACCGGTTAATAAGCTACTGTGCGGTGTGGCATTGGACGCTATGTTACCCGATTGGCAGCCTGACCCAACGGTAAGGGCGCAACTAAACGGCTGGCTCGCGGCGTTGCCATCTCGCCTGCCGGGGTTGCACCGCTGTGGCGTGGCTGATGTGCGGCAATTGTTTCTGCAACGTCCCGGCATGCTGACGCGTCAGCCCAATAAGCGCTGGACGCTGCAGGTTGAACCGCATGCGGCTGATGTGCTGTTACACGCGATTCCGTGGCCACTTGAGCAGGTGTGGTTGCCATGGTGTAACGACTCGTTCTGCGTGGAGTGGCGCAGATGAAGAGTCAGTGCCTACCGCACTCGTCTTGTTGAAGACGAGTGCGGTAGGCACTACGGACTACTCGCCCCCTTCCCACTTAAAGGTGGTACTGGCAGCAAGCGCGGTCTGCGAGGGGGTTTGCTCGTCATACCCGCTTTTGAAATAGCCGAGCGTATATTCGATGCCATTTTCGATGTTTTGACCTTCAGGGAGGGTGAACACACCGTTCCCTTTGTTGGTGTGGATTGGCACCGGCGAGAAGCATCGAGGTCTTTTGTAGTAGAGTTCAGACACCGTAGAACCCTCCCACAGTCCGATCCAATCGTTGTCGTCCTTCGGATTCATTCCTCTCGGCACGCAGAGCCGGTACGATAACGATGTCGGGCCAATCTGAGTCACCGAAAACGATAGACTATCCGTGGGAAAAGATACCGAGAATCGACCGTCGCCCACACCTTCAATGAGCAGCGTGGCGACAATGGCCTTGACGTTGTCATCCACCGCGTAGGCCATTAAGTACGGCTCTTTGCTCAACGAGAGCCCCGTGAAGTTGGTCGAGGCGTTAGGCTCGTTACGACTGATGGATTGCGACCTGAGAGGCGTGATTTTGACGAGAACGTCTTCTCCCTTCGTTTGCCAGAGATAAACGGTGTTTTTATTAGTCTTCGGCTGATTCCCCGGCAGGGTGTCATAGCGAAAGGGGATGATTCTTGGCTTGATATCCTCCGCTTCGACAGTGAACTGAGTGATCGAAGTTGCTTGGGAGGAGGGCTCGTCCATCATTTTTCCCTTTTAGTTTGAGAAAGAAGACCGCATACGTTTGACTGACCTGGCGCAGCTAAACTCAGCCGCGGGCGCCCGCCGGGTCCCTTCACCCGCCCGAGTGCCGCCTAGCGTTTATGGGCCGGTAAAGATGGTAACGGCGGCGAGTGTGGTTTGCAAGGGGTCTTCCTTACTTCCCCCTTCTTGATTGTTCTTCTTATCTTCTTCTTTACCTCCTACTGCTTGATTGTCCTTCTTATCTCCTTCCTTACTTTCTCCTTTATCGTCTTTTTTATCTTTTTTCTTATACCCGCTCTTGAAGTAACCGAGGGTGTATTCGATGCCACTCATGAGGTTTTGGCCTTCCGGTAGGGTCAGTCCACCGTACCCGCTGTTGATGTCGCTTAACACCGGCGAGGAGAATAGGGGTTTTTTGTAGTAGAGTTCCGACACCGTAGAACCTTCCCACAGTCCGATCCAATCGCCATCATCCATCGGACTCATTCCTCTCGGCACGCAAAAGTGATAACACAATGATGTCGAGCCGATCTGGGTCACCGAAAACGCCAGGCTATCTTCTGGAAAGGATACGTCAAATCGGCCGTCACCCGTACCCTTAATGATGAGCGTAGTTACAACGGCGTTCACGTTATTCGCTACCGCGTAGGCCATCAAATAGGAGTCTTTGGCCAGCGAAAGTCCATCGAAGTTGGTGAGATTGTCAGCCCGATTAGAATCGATGAGCATCGATTTTCGCTGCGGGTCCTCATGGAAGGGAACCTCCTCCCCATTCGTTTGCCAAAGGTAGACGATATTTTTGTTTGCCTTCGGCTGATTCCCAGGCAGTGTGTCATAGCGAAAGGGTATGATTGTTGACCTGATATCTTCCGGCTCGACAGTGATTGAAGTGATTTGAGAGTGGAATCTACCTGAGCTTATTGTCATATTGCCTCCTAGTTTAAGGCCTATCCGGATGCTGCTTAGTGCTTAGGGACCCCTGAAGTGGACAATGGCGGCGAGCGTGGTCCGCACGGGTTCGTTTGGTTTGTTCTGATCGTATCCGCTCTTGAAATAGCCGAGCATGTAGCTGGTGTTGCTCGCGAATTGCTGGCTGTCAGGAAGGGTCAAACTATCGTTCCCGTGGCTGTCGTCGATTGATATCGGCTTTAAGCCAAGGGGTTCTTCCGCATCGTTGTATAGTTTTGACACCGTAGTACCCTTCCACACTCCGATCCAATCCCCATTGGTTTTCGCGCTCATCCCCGCCGGTGTACGGAAGCTGTATGACACCGTTGTCGTATTGACATTGGTTATCTTTAACGAGAGTGCCTCGTCGCTGGGCGCCGGGATAATCTTGTAGCGCTTGCTGTCTTCCTGGTACTCTAGGCGCTGGGTGGTTACAACAGCATTCACTGCTGGGCCCACCGCGTAGGCGATCAAGTAATTCGCCTGATCCAACTCAACGTTAAAGCTTTGTGAACCTTCGGTTGAATCCGAGGTAATTGAATGCTTTTTTTCCGTCTTTGAGGGGACCGTCCAACCTTCTGTCTGCCAGAGGTAAACGGTATTTTTGTATGTGTTCGGCTGATTCCCGTCCAGCGTTTTATAGTGAAAATTAATTTCGGTCGCGTCGATGTTAATAGGATCGACACTGAACTGGGTGAGGCTAGGCCTTGGGGGGCCTTTAAAAGAGATAACGGCAGCGAGCGTGGTCCGCAAGGGGTTTTGCGTATTGTATCCGCTCTTAAAGTAGCCTAGCATATAGTTGACGCCGATTTCGAATTGCTGCGCATGGGGAAGGGTCAGGCTACCGTTACCGTTGCTGTCGTCGTCTTCTACCGGCAAGAAGTAAATAGGCTCTCGCGCATTGTCGTAGAGGTCCGACACCTTGGGATCCCTCCACACTCCGATCCAATCCCCATCGTCCTTCGCGCTCGTCCCACTCGGCATGCGGAAGCTGTACGACACTGTTGTCGGATTAACATCAGTTATCTTAAACGAGAGTGCTTCCTCCTCGGGCGGTGGGGTGACCTTATATTGACCATCGCCCAAGGGCTCTAGGCGCTGCGTGGTCACAACGGCATCCCTTCCTTCGCCCACCGCGTAGGCAATTAAATAATTCGCACGAGTCAACTCGACGTTAAAGTACTGGAAGGCACTGGGGTTGTCGGCGGTGATTAAAGGCTTTTTTATTAGATTTGGGATCGATGGAGGAACTTCCCAACCGTCTACCTGCCACAGATGGACAGTATTTTTGTATGTATTCGGTTGGTTGCCCTCTAAAGTATTATAGTAAATGGGAATGCTTGTTGCGGTGAGGTGTTGCTCATCGACATTGAACTGGGTAAGAACAGGATGATCAGCGAGAAATTTAGCTAGCAACACCATCATTTCCTCCTATTTGAATTTTTTAAAGGACATATGTTTGATTTTTCCCGCGCAGCTGAACTGAGGGGCAGGAGAGGGCGCCCGGGTAACTTCATCTGCCCGGGCGCAGCTCAATGCTTAGGGACCCTTAAATTTGACAATGGCGGCGAGCGTGGACCGCACGGATTCTGTCGGGTTACTACTATTATACCCGCTCTTGAAGTAGCCGAGCATGTAGCTGGCGCCGCTTGTGAATTGCTGGCCGTTAGAAAGGGTCAACCTATCGTTCCCGTAGCTGTCGTCGATTGATATCGACTTTAAACTAATGGGCGGTTTCTCTTTATCGTAGAGGTACGACCCCGTAGAACCTTTCCAGACTCCGATCCAATCCCCGTTGGCTTCCGCGCTCGTCCCCAGCGGTATGCGGAAGCTGTACGACACCGTTGTCGTATTGACATTGGTCATGTTAAACGAGAGTGCTTCAGTATCGGGCGCCGGAATTACATTCCATTTACCCCCGCCTTGGGTCTCTAAGCGCTGCGTGGTTACGACAGCCCCCTTTCCTTCACCTACCGCGTAGCCTATCAAGTAATTCACATTAGCCAAATCAATGTCAAAGCTCTGAGGGCCACTGGCTTGGTCGGAGTCGATTTTAAATGTTTTCAACTCCTGTACGGAAGTATCCCAACCATCTGTTTGCCACAGGTGAATGGTATTTTTGTTTGTCTTCGGTTGGTTTCCCTCCAAAGTATTATAGTAAATTGGAATGCTTGTTGCGGTAAGATTGTCCTGATCGACCTGAAATTTGGTGAGAACGGGTGGGTCAGAGAGAACTCTAGCTAAGAACATCATCATTTTTCCCCTATTTTACGTTTTTGGCAAAGCGGTTGGCTACTTCTTATTGGGACCACGACGCTTTCTCAACTTCCTGCTTCTTTCCATCCATTGAGAATGGTGCCGCTAAAAGACCGCATACGTCTGACTTGCCCGATGCAGCTGAACTCGTCATCGATGAGGTGACTGTCCCGCCAGCTTGAGTTCCCTGGCCAACCAACAGCGAACTCACACTCACTTTAGTCCATGTTCAAAAATAGTCAATGACTAAATTGCCCCGGATGCTGTGGAGGCTCGTACTCTTGAGAGAATGGAGCCATGAACAACAGGACAAACAAGTTTCACCGGAAGTCCGAGCGCGCGCAGTGCGCCTGGTGCGTAGGCAGCGGCTACCGGCACCATGCTGTACAGTTTTGCGATCCGTCAAAACGCTGCGCCCGTGCGAAACGCGATGAGATTCTGTAACCGGAAACAAGCTGTCCCCTGACACATTCATTGTTGCAGTGTTGACGCATTCAATGCAATCCATGTCTTTTGCGGTGGAATTTTATCTTTTTTATTCACAATTCCATTTCGTGTCCTTCACAATACAAGGTGACAAAGCTATTTGGTTAGCCTAACTGTAAAGCCAAATAGTGTTGTGAGATTTGCAAGAAACGTGCATATTGACGCGTGAGGACTGCAAATCCTGAAAGGTGTATACGGGTCTGAGGACAGCGGTGAGCGAGGGAGATTGATTCCGCTAAGCGCTGCGCGAGCTGTTCCTATAGCGCCCGGGCACGCTGCAGCAAGGAGACGGCAGGCTGCAGTTTAGCGCCGATCGCGCGGCGATCGACATACTACTCAATGAAGTGCCGTGGCCGCTCATGCAAGTATCGCTGCCGTGGCTGCCGGCCCCAAACAGCGTGATGTGGCTTTAATGAAAATTCTCTCGATTGACTTGCCAGACGCTCTTGCATCGGGTGCTGGGCAACCCGATACGGTTGATTGGGCCAATGTGCCGCCCGCGAATGCCTGCGTGGCACATGCGTTCGAGGTGCTGGGACCATGGCTTGAATACGTCGACCAGGCGCTGCAGCATCTGCTGGTGTGGCAGCACCAACGCGAAGACGACCGCTTTAACATAGCGGAGTTGCTGTGCACGGAGGAGGCGCTTGAAGCCACGCGCACGCAACCGCGCGGCATGCCGCATTGGAGCACAGCGAGCGTCGATGCTCCCCCGTGGACAACACTGTGCGCACCCGTGCCGCGCGGCCGGCTCGCCAACGTTATCGACCGATTCGGGCTAACGCATTTTGAAACGCAGGTGCTGGTGCTGTGCTTATTGCCGCTCATCGAGCCACGCTACCGCGCACTGATTGCTTATTTGCAAGGTGATGAAGGCGCGAGTTGGCCTGGCGTGGAACTCGCGTTGACGCTATTTAGCGCCACGCCGGTGGAGCGCATCGCACACCGCCACCAACTGTACTCGAGCGCAGGCAGCTTGTTGCCCAATGACCTTGTGCATACGGCCGAGCGCAGTGGTCGCGCATGCGCGCGCGACGATGCAGCCTACCTGTGCGTGAACGAGACCGTGTTTCGCTATCTCAGCGGGGCGGATGCGATGTCGCTGCCCATGGCACTGACGGAACTCGCGCAATGGCGCCCAGCCTCACACGCCGATGAGGCGCTGCGTCACGGCGCGTGGGCCGAGTGCGCGGAGCAAATTGCGACGTTCTGTTTCGGGAGCGGATCACGCGCCATGTCCACCCCATTATTACTGCTGCAAGGGGGCGATGGAAGCCAGGCGCTTATCGCGCAGCTAGCCAGCGAGGCAGGCCGTCCAGTCCTGATTGTCAACTTGCGGGCGTTGCCAGACGATGCAACGGATGCCTGGCCGCTGCTACTGGCGGCGCTGCGTGAAGCGCGCTTGCACGGCGGCATACTGGTATTACGCCATATCGCCGAAGGCGTATCTCGGCACGGGCCGCTACTCGAGGCGCTGGAGCCGCGACTGGCGCGACATGGTCAACCCATCGTGTGCCTATTGCCTACGCAGGAAACAGCGGAGGCGTTCGCAAGCCTGCCGAAGTTGCGCCTGACGATGCCGCCGCGCATGCACGACGACGATGTACAGCTGCTGCAAGCTGGCCTGGGAACCACCGGTGATGCGTGGGATCTGGCGGGCTTGCTTAAGCGAACACGGGTGAATCCGGACACCCTAACTTCAACGCTGCAAGAGGCGCAAGGCTATCGGGCACTGCGTGGAGCGCAAGCGCCGCTCGCGGAAACCGACCTGTGCCAAGCGCTGCGCGTGCGGGGCCAGCAACACTTTGGGCAACTCGCACAGCGCATGCAGCCGCGGCGCACCCTCGACAACCTGATCGTGAACGAGAACCTACGTGAGCAACTGTACGAGATTCTCGCGGCCATCCGGCAACGCGGCGCGGTGCTGACGCGCGGGTTCGCCCGCAAAGTAGGCTATGGCACTGGCATTAGCGCATTGTTCTATGGTGAATCGGGTACGGGCAAGTCGATGGCTGCAGAGGTACTCGCCGGGGAGTTAGGGCTGGATCTGATCCGAGTGGATTTATCGACGGTGGTCAACAAGTATGTCGGCGAGACAGAAAAGAATCTGTCGCAGATCTTCGATCTGGCGGTGGCGGACACGGGCGTATTGTTGTTCGACGAGGCGGATGCGCTGTTTGGCAAGCGCAGTGAGGTGAAGGACGCGCAAGACCGGCATGCGAACATCGAAGTGTCGTACTTGTTGCAACGGCTGGAGCAGTATCCCGGGCTGGTAGTGTTGACGACGAACAATCGTGCGCACTTAGATGATGCGTTCACACGCCGTTTGACGTTTATTACACGCTTCGAGACACCTAATACCGTATTGCGTGAGCGCATGTGGCGGGCGATTTGGCCGGAGCAGGTGGCGGTGGATCCGAAGGTGGACTTTGCGCGGCTCTCGGCGGTCACGGAGTTGACGGGAGCGGGAATCCGGAACGTGGCGTTGCTGGCGAGTTGGCTTGCGGCCGAGCAGGACCGAGCGGTAAATTGGGCTGATATCGCTCGCGCGGTGCGCCGCGAGCTGAGCAAGACGGGGCGAATCGTACCGCAACTCTAAGTAAAAGTCTCCGCCAATGCAAGGTGGGGTTGATGAAAAACATCAATTTTAAATGACGGATGCGACCATGGCAGATCATATCATGGATAGGGGCGAGAAGTCAGAAAGTATGCAGCCGATCATCACTTTGAATAAAGCGATTGAATTTTCTTTAAGAAAATACTTGTCGCGAATCAGCGATGAGTTAATCGATGTTCGTTTTGATATTCCGGACAAAACATTGCTACCGGATATGCCAACTGTTTGTGTGTTCCTCTACGACATTCAGGAAGATCTTGAGCTACGTCACGGGCAATCACGCCAGTACTGCGCGAAGACAGGGACATTTGATGCTAGACAAGTCAACGTGCGTTGTTGTTATCTTGTGACGTATTGGGAGCAGCCGAAGAAAGAGGGGATGAAGCCGGACGCTCAACCGATGATAGTAATGAATGCGGTGCTCGATGCATTGCTCAGTGCTGAGCTGGGAACGCTTCTTCGGGAGGCAGGTCTGCCGTCATTTTCGCGGGTGATCGCACCATCGGAGCGCTTGTCGAGTCTAGGGAATTTTTGGCAATCGTTGGGTGATCGGCCACGCCTGTGCCTAAATTTTCAAGTGACGATACCAATTAAAATAGTTCCGGATCAGCCTGCAAAAGCGCAACCCGTGCTCAGTACAGAACTTGAAACGTCAAATTGGGAACAGTACGATAAATCGTTGCCCTTTAAGCGCGCGTTGGTTAAACAAGTTTTGCAGAAGTCGGACGTAAACAGAATGCTTGAGGTACAAGCACAGCTCGCACTTTTAGCAATAACATGCGAGTACAAAGAGCCAAAGCAGCCTACAGTTCACGTAAGCGGCCTACTTGATAAAGCGACGAATAATGCAGTAAGAGAAGTAATTGACGAGTATAACAATCGTTGGAGTAAGTTAGATGAGGAACTACCCGATTCTCTATTGGTGAGCACTGATTTGACTGTCGTGGACGCTCCCGGCACGGTATCGATTGATGAGAATAAAGACTGACTTGTGTGTCCGTAGTGTCATGCATTTAAGTAGGGAAGAATACCGATGGCGAGTTGAGATTGGCTTGGTTGTGACAGCAACATAGATACCGCGATAATATGCCAATTCGATTTGGCATACTCGCATAAATGATTTTTAATTTAATTATTAAATTGATTCCGCTTGCCGCTGTGCGAGCAGAGCAACTTGAAGTACTTGTTGGTGCGTCTTGCCGATTTAATCGACTTAGATCGGCTTGGCAAGGCAACGAGCGCGAGCTTTATCTCACATCGATGCTGACTAGCGAGTTTGCCACGCAGGGCTTTACCGGCCAAACTTACTTACAGACCAGGCCGCCAAGCTTGACGCGCTGGCACAAGCGGGCCAACATCATCAAGAGTCAAGTCTAAAACGGGTGATCGCTGACACATTAAATTGATAAAAAATACATTTATTAATGAGGTGAACCATGCCAAAGTCAACATCATATGATATTCAATCCAAAAAACAAAGAAGAAATCGAGGTGAGCTGGCTGTGCCAGACCAGGACGCGATGGACTTGCAAGTTATGCCACTCAGCCGGCGTAACCTGGACCCGGAAAATCCGGATCGACCACCTGAGGATCTACCACCATTAGATCACGCAGACCTGCCGCCTCAAACACGTTTAACTCAACTCAACATGCTTGGTTCACACGATGCAGGCACCTATTTGTTTAGCAAAGAAAAAGCGCAAGGCAGCGGTGTCTGGGGAGAAAAATTTCCGGGCCCTTTTAAGTGCCAATCCTTAGATTTGGTGGGACAAGCTGAAGCGGGCGTCCATTATTTTGATTTACGAGTAAAGCGCGATAAAAGTAATATTTACCGATTTTTCCATGGCCCTGGCTTGACGGGCGGGGATGCATTGGAAGAGGTCAAAAAGCTGCTTAGGTATGCAGCTGAGGATGAAAGGAATTTATATATACTGAAGTTACATTTCAAAGGGAGAGATGCAAGGCACTTCATTCGTCAGCTATCAGATTTTGAGGGGCGTATTATTGAAAATAATGCGTCAGGTTCAGAAAAGCCTCTTGGTGGATTGACTGTTGAAAATACGATTGGTCAAAATAAAAATATTTTACTACTGGTCAAAAATGCGGAGGATAGTATTATGGAGGGATCGTTAAAAAAATATTTTTGGGATTATGATAAAAGTACCAATACAAAATGGGCCAATCAGGCCGGCGGATCAGGAACAGGATCTCATATTCTAAATTTTCATGGTAATCTTGATGTTGACAGAGAGAATAAATTCAACATTATACAAACAAACATGCCAATGAGAGCTAATCCTATTTCAAATAACTTTAATTATTTTTTTAGTCTAATGAATTTATTTAGTGTTAAAAATTTGGCCATGGATCAAAAAGAACAGGTTGCCAATTTTGTTCGTCACCTTGCTTTGCGAGGTGTCAGTCCGGGCATTGTTTCGATGGATTATGCGGGGAAAGATGATAGATCTGATACGCGTTTATATAAACAATTGGTTGATGATGAGAATCGTCGGTTAACTAACGGCGGCAATGAGTAGTATCAATTATTTGACTGATTAAATATTTATTGAGTTAGAGTCGCTAACGCAACCTGGACGTCAGGCGGTAAGCGCCGTATCCTGGGGTCATGGCAAGACGCAAAACCAGCAATGAATTGTGGGCGGTGCTGGAGCCGTTGATTCCAGCGTTCACGCCCTCACCGAAAGGCGGCCTCGGCGCACTGTTGACGACCGGGCGGCATTGAGCGGCATCCTGTATGTCCTGCATACAGGCATTGCATGGGAAGACTTGCCGCAGGAGCTCGGCTTCGGCAGAGGCATGACATGCTGGCGACGATTGCGCGACTGGCAGGCCGCATGCGTGTGGAGCAGGCTGCATCTGGCGATGCTTTGCCGGTTGCGTGAACATGACCAGATTGATTGGGAGCGAGCGAGCCTGGACGCGGCCAGCGTTGCCAGCCCCCGGGAAGCCAGCCATGACTGCGCTGGCCTGTACTGATCGTGCTCGGTGCCGCGGCCGGTGGTGTCTATACGTTGTCGCTCGCCGCGATTGGCAAGCGCTTTCGTGGCTCCGCGCTGGTGACTGCCGCTTCGTTGATCGGCGCGTCGTGGAGCCTAGCCAGTTTCTTTGGCCCGATGATTGCCAGGGCGCTCATGCTTACCGTAGGGCCCGATGCGTTGATTGGCTTGTTGTTTGCCAGCATTATTGTGTTCATCTGTGCGCATCTGTGGGAGCAGCGCATCGCGCATACTGTGACGCCCAGCTGGTGCCACGAGTTAGAGAGACGTTTAAAGAAATAGCCTTTAAAGGCGACAAGCTATCGATAGGCCATCGTAATAAAAGCGTGCTCACCTTAGGCGTAACGGCCTGCTGTGAATCATAACGATAGTTCATTGACTGCCTGGTTCACAAAAGCCCGCGGTAGGGCAATTTGAGGCTCCAATAGTTTGAATGACGATGGATTTTAAATCTGCCAAGGCTTATTGAGCAAGGCACGGAAGCTGAAACGGTGTTGTAGAAATTACAAGGACCAGGCATAGGGGTGTGCGTTTGCTCCAAATTTGACGAAGGTGAATGAGTTCGAAGATGCCGGTGACAGCGGGAGAGTTGTTTCGCTAGCCACTGCACGAGCAAAGCAACTTGAAGCATCCGTTGATGCAATTGACCAAACTGATCGATTGGGATCAGTTGAGCATGGCGATGAATGAGAGCTTTGTGCCGCCCCATGGCCGGCCGGCGAGCTTGCCACGGCTGATTGCAGGGCTGCTGTACTTGCAATATACCTTCGACCTGTCGGACCCGGAGGTTGTTTGGCAGTGGCTGGCAAGTGCGACAATCGCAATGCACCGCGCGCGGTGATTGGCTTCGCTGCCCTGCGTGCGCTTGTTGAACCACTGCGCCAGCGCACTGCTAGGCTAATATCGCAGACAGCACTAGGCCATCTTGATGAGTTGGGCTCGCATTCGTCTATTTCCCTGCTTGCTGATTCTCTGATCGATCCGGCTCTGTCCGCTATCGTAGGGCCGCGGTACCAGCCTTACGCAGGCACCCAGTTGCCGCTGGTTACCAAACGCGCGCCAGAGCAACTTAAGTATCGGGCGCCATGGGTTCCCCAGTTCGAGTAGCGTTGCCAATTTTACATTCTTAGCATCGACTCCGACTAAGTGATTTGTACGCGTGATAGCCTGCGTTGTGTTGGATCGTCGAGCATGGCTTCTTTCTAACGCGTTTGGATGGTAGAATGCGCTCCGCCCTATCCCGGGGTGATGAAATTGGTAAACATAGCGGACTTGACAATTTGAGTGCACGGCCGGAAACGGTCGATGTAGAACCCTTCAAATTCGGCGAACCCCCTGGCGCATGAGCCGAGGCAACGCCGAGCCAAGCCGGTCGGGCCCGCTGGGCCTGGCGGGAAGGTGTAGAGACTAGACGGAGGGCGCCTAATGTGCGATACCGCGGTAACATGAGCGGCATCACGCGATGGCGAAGGCATAGTCCAGCGCACGAACGCCGACATCGCGAGGTCGGTGGCGCCGAAAGGCGTGGTGTGAAGAAAATCCGCCGCTTCACAGCTTGCCGGTTCGAGTCCGGTCCCCGGGACCACAGATTATTCCGCGCGCTATCGGACATCTCGACACTACGCGGGCTAGAGCCGGTAGCTGAGCCCAACTGTAAGATTGGACAGAAACGATAGCGTTAGCGAGCTGCGGATCTGCTCTTCCTATGCGTGTACATCGCCTTTACCCAGTGCTTCGAGCGCTGGCGATACGTTGAAACTCGCGCGCGGGCGGCCATAGGCCACGTCGACATCCGCGACCAGGCCGAACCCCTTGGATACGCGCTTGTGGCCGAAGCCAATGCCAATGTAGGCGTCACGGTTGAATACCTGACCGGCGCGTTCGCATAATAGCCGGGCAGCGCTGGATAGCTGTGGCCGCCGTTTCCGCGGCCGGTTGCGATGTGGCGGAGCATGCCACCAGGATGCGTGCAGTATCCGCCGTAACGCATCTAATCGCGGGCGGCGTGGCCGCCTCAGCATTGGCGCGCGGATGACGATCGTGTCTTGCCGGGGCGGTATCGTCGCGCGCGGTACGCGCCAGCGCGCGCAATTGTGCGAGCGCAGTATGCATCTCTTCCAGCGCAGGATCGGCTTCGGACGTCGCCGCCGCAGTCCCGGTCGTGGACACGAAATTCGAGCGCAGTGGCGCATCGTCGATGCTCAGGTCGGCAATCAGCACGACGGCGGCGATCGCGGTACCGATACCGGCCATCCAGTGCCAACGCGACACGTCTCGTGCGGCCCTACGCGTGTGTGGCGCCATGCGTACGTTGCGTAGAAAAAGGCGCATCCGCTTGCCCCACCGCCACCGCGATGTTCGTCGATGGTGGCCGTGGGGCTGCGGCGCAATACGGCGCACGCCGGCATGCAGTGCAAGATCGTATTGAACGCGGTGTAGCGGGTTGGTCAACGCGGCGTATGCGTCGTTGATCCGCTGGAATTGCGCTTGCGCATAGTGTTCCTGCCCGCGATTGCGGTCCGGATGCCACTTCATCGCTGCACGCCGCCACGCCGCCTTCAATTCGGTTGGCGTGGCGTGAGGTGTGACCCCCAGGATGTCATATAACGTTTTCATCGCGGAGTGCTTTACCGGCACGCCACGCCCATCGCGTACCGAGGGTTTTACGAATGCGGGGCATGAGCGTTTGTACGCAAACGCACGCTGACAGGCTGGCTGCTTCGCATAAGCTGCCTTCACTTCGCACGGTTTCTCCTTGTCCGTCGCAAACCGCTGCCTAATTCGGACGACCTAAACGATTTATCGGATACGCCAGGGGAAATAAATGTTTCAAGTGGTAACCCGGGATGGATGGACAAGCCTAGCAAAAACGAAGCTGACCATTGCAGGTGTCGCGAAATGGAGTCTTTGCGGTACGAACGCGCCAATGCCATACCGGATTTTTGTGGGGCTGCGCAGATACAAAGATTTACAAACCGTCGGCGTCCGTAACGCTTCGACGCCATCATGACGCCGTGCTCGCTTACTATGGGTTTTGTCTCGGCGGTGCTGGCAAGACCGGCACTTTTTTATAGAACTTTGCAGAGGCTAGAATCGGTGACGGACAGGTCTCAGCGATCGGACGCGCGAGCGTCGTGTACCGCTCGGGCCAGCCAATAGGCAAGGTGAGACGGTGATATCCGAGCGGGGGGCGTTGCGTGCCGCAGGCCGTGCGTCAACCCAGTCTGTCATCCTGTCCAAGAGGGCATTGACATGACGCAACGCTTCTTGCCACGGGCTGAATTTCGTACGCAGTCCATGATGATGGGATGGCCGTCACTCAGGTATGGCCGCGCGCGGGACAGGGCGATTGGACGCTCAACGCTGCACAGGCTCGCCGGGACAGGGTGCCACGCGCTATCCTATTGATAAGGGGCAGAGTGAATGAACAGCGAACACAGGCGGCAACTCGTCTACGTGACGCGGTCAGCGGACCGTGCACTACAACGGTTGCTGGCCCGGCATGGATGGAGCGTCGCGACGTGCGATACGGCGCGTCAGGCAGAGCGCCTGGTGAACACCAATGGCGCACGCGTGGGCATCTTTGATGTCAGCAGCGGCTTTGAGGATGCAATTGCGCAGTTCGAACCGGTGCTACTGCGCCCGGACATGATGTGGGTGGCAACGCCCACGGCCGCGCAATTGGCGGCGGCGCCTGTGCGCCGATGTGTGCGCAGCCATTGTTTTGACTTCGTGACGATGCCGGGCCCCGCGCAATTAGTGGTAGATGTGGTCGCACGCGCGTACCAGATGGCGGAACTCGACGCGGGAGACGACGCACCGCGTGCACAAGGCGAGATGATCGGCGCGTGCGAGGCGATGCAGCAATTGTTCCGCGTGATTGGCAAGGTCGCCAATACTGACGCGCCAGTGTTAATTCTTGGCGAATCCGGCACGGGCAAGGAACTCACGGCCAAGTCGATCCACGACCAGTCGATTCGCGCAACGGGGCCGTTCGTTGCGATCAACTGTGGTGCGATTTTGCCTCATCTGCTGCAATCCGAACTGTTCGGCTACGAGCGCGGAGCGTTTACCGGCGCGAATCAGCGCAAGACCGGCTACGTCGAAGCGGCCAATGGAGGTACACTTTTTCTGGACGAGATTGGCGATCTTCCGCTCGAGAGCCAAGCGAGCCTGCTGCGCTTCCTGCAGGAGCGCACCATACAACGCCTGGGCGGACACGATGCGATTTCGGTGGATGTGCGAATCATCTCTGCCACGCACGTCGACTTGGAGGCGGCGGTGAGCGCGGGGCGCTTCCGTTCAGACCTCTATCATCGCTTGTGCGTGCTCAGGCTCGAAGAGCCGCCGCTGCGCGCTCGCGGTCGTGACATCGAGTTGCTTGCGCAGCGCATGTTCGAGCGCTATCGTGGCGACAGCCCGCGGCACATACGCGGCTTCTCTGCGGCAGCGCTCAACGCAATGTATCGTTATTCGTGGCCGGGCAACGTGCGTGAGTTGATCAATCGAGTGCGCCGGGCGATCGTGATGGCCGAGGGGCGGGTAATCACGCCTGAGGATCTGGAGTTGGAGGATGCCCTTGAGCAACGGGCACCGACGCTGGCGGTCGCTCGCGAGGACGCCGAGCGCCGTGCGATTGAAGGGGCGCTCGCGCGACATCGGAACCGGCTTGCCGGTGCTGCGCAAGAACTCGGCGTGTCACGCGCCACGCTGTACCGGCTGATGCTTGCGCACGGCATGCGCACGCGCCAGGGCCAGGAAGATACCCGGCCGAGGCCATCGCACGCCGTGTCGTTGACGCGCGCAACCGGCCGTGGGCCGACCGCTGACGGTCAGGCCAGACTGACTCGCGCCGCGCCGGGCGACGCGCCGCACTCGGCACATCCACCGGCGCGAACATCGGGCGATACTGCCTGCGCGGATGACGCGGTGGTGCACGGTTTCGATCCCCACCGGTCGTGTTCATCGACGAAAGCGCGGGCTGACGCCACATCGCTGTGTGCGCATTGGTGCAACCCATGGCTTCCCGGCAGCCTGCATGCCGGCGCCGATACGCTGCCCGACGCAGACGAACGGAGCTGGCACCCCGTTTCTGACCTTGCCGGTAGCGGTCGCCGCACGATGCGCGACGAGGCATTGAACGATATTGTCAAGGATTTTTGGCTCTTGCCGCGCAATTGACGCGCTGTTGCTGCTGATAGGCATCGGGTGTGCGCGCCCCCGGTCCCCAGGCTGGCGGCGCTGCGACTTTGTTCGCAAGCGTACTGAATGCAATGCCTCGCAACGGATTAAATCGGTTCGATTATTAATGTACCTTTAAGAGGCAGGCTTTGCCGCCGAGTCGCGGCGCTGGGCCGTACCTGGGGACACCATGAATAGCAAGCTGCGAGCAATCCTTGCCCAATGGGCCGACCTGGACGTGCCCATCGCGTCCTTGCCCGACGATGCCAGCCTGTACGATGCTGGTATGTCGTCGCTGGCTGCCGTCAAGATCCTGATGGCGATTGAGAACGCCTTTAATGTCGAAATCCCGGACGAGTGGCTCACGCGCGAGTTGTTTACGAGCGTTGCTTCGTTGAGCCAGGCCATCAAGCAGCTCCAGTCCGATGAGGCGGCCGCATGATGGTGGAGCCCGGGCGGCAGAAAGCGGTAGCGATCGCGCGAGGCCCAACGCGGGCGATGCCGGCCAAGGTCGGCGGCGTGGCCCGCACGAGTTCACGGCGATGGTCCGGGCTGGCCTCGCCCGAATACGCCCACCTGCAGCCGCTGCTATGCATTGCGTCTGAACATGCCACCGATGTGGATCGCGACGCGCGCTTTCCCACCGAGACGCTGGGCGCGTTGCGTGAAGCAGGCTTGATGTCATCGCTGGTGCCGGCGTCGCTGGGCGGAGCTGCAACATCGCTCAAGACCGTTGCGGGTATTTGCGAGGCGCTGGCGCGCGCTTGTGCATCCAGCGCGATGATGTTCGCGATGCACCAGGCGAGCGTCGCCTGGCTCGTGCTGCATCACGAAGCGCATGACGCCAGTCGCGCATTGCTGCAGCGATTGTGCGCCGAGCAAATGCTGTTCGGCATGGCCGGCATAACCGACGCGACCCCGGTCGCGGGCACCGCCAGTGGGCCCAGGCCCGCATGGCTGCAGCACCATGCGGAGCAATTCACACTGGTAATTGACGGCACGACGATCCCGTATGGCGCTTACGCGGACGCGCTGTTGCTGCCGGCGGGCGAAGACGGATTCGTTGCCGTGTCCAAGGAACAGTACAAGCTGGAGCGGCGTGAAAGCTGGGATGCGCTCGGCATGCGAGGACTGTGCAGCGACGAGTTCCGTATGGTCGTTACGGGCGAGTCGAGCCAGATCCTGCATACGGCGCGGGAGGGCGCAGGCAACCTTCATGCGATTGTCCAATTGCTGCACAGCGCCGTATGGGTCGGCATTGCCGCCAGCGCATTGGAACGAGCGCAGGCTTACTCGAGGGGGCAGAGCGAGGCGGCGCACGCGTTGATGCCCGGTGCCGCGCGCCTTGCCGAAGCTAATGCGCTGCTGCAGATGATGCGCGCGCATCTGGGCAGCGCACTGGAGCAGGCCAGTAGCGGTCCGGGCGGCTTGCCGCCGCGGGATTGCGCCTTTGTCGATGAAATGCAGGTGTTGAGGACCGGGGTATCGAGAAGCGCGCTGGCGTTAGTCAATCACGCGATGATGGTCTGCGGCATGGATGGTTATCGCAACGATACTGATGTCAGTGTTGCACGGCATCTGCGCGATTTGTACGCTGCGCCGCTTGGGTTGGGGTCCCTCCACCATGCAGCAATTCCTTCCATTTCTACCTCCGCCTCCGACGTCACGCCGTCGAGCGATATCTTCCCAGAATAGTCTCTTTTGTGTGGCGCGCACCGCCGCACGCACGGTTCACGCGTTCCAAACTGTAAATTCGATGTCGATAGTGTTACATCGACGCAATGGGTCCCGATCGAAAGGGTGGCGTCTAGTCCATTATCGGTAACTATTACGCGGATCCGCGCGTTGCCGTTTCTGTGTTTTGCTAAATTAATAAAAATTATTATTAATCAAAGAGTTGTGCATGAAGTGTGGGATGCCGAACATAGACTGGCACCGGCTTGGCAATTCAAATTTGAAACAGTTTTGTGTGTCTTATCACACCGCTTTTCGGGCGTTGATCCGGTGCCTCAGCGGGGTGTTGGGCTGTGCTGAACGAGCTTGAACCCACGAGCAGAAAAGAGATAAGCGGTAAAGCGCACGTTCTGAACCGGGTTACACCCATGGCGCAATGCAACATCGGGTGTGTCCTACGGCACCTACTCTGTTCACCAATGCAACGCTTTTGGGTGGCGCGACGGTGTCGCGGCTGCGCGCGTCACGTGCAGACCTTTATGAATCAAGCATTTCTGATTGAGTGGCACACAACTCGCTGAATCAAGGCGATGTCCCCTTGCGAGGGCGACACGGCAAAGTAACAGAAAACGTTCAACAGGCCGCGGATCCGAGGTCAAGGTAAAGATTGCAGCGGTTGCAATTGTCCTTGGATTGTGATCAGCGAAATTCGACGGACACCACGCTGCGTTTGCGCAGCATAGCCAAACCGGAACACGAATATGCTCTACTCTAGAGATGAGCTGCATGCGAACCACTTGCTCGGCGCCTTGAGCGAGGAGGACTGGCGATCACTCGAGCCGCACCTCGAGCTGGTTCGCGTTAAAAGCCCGCAACTGCTTTGCGATGCCGACGAACCGATCCGTCACATGTATTTCCCAACGACTGCGGTAATGTCGATGTTGTATCTGATGGAGGACGGCGCGACGGTCGAGGTCGCGGCGATCGGCAACGAGGGCGTGGTCGGAGTGCCTGTGCTCACCGGCGGCGGTACGATGCCCAGCCGTGTCGAGGTGCGCAGTAGCGGTTTTGCATACCGTGTGCCCGCCAGCGTGTTCCGAAAGGAGTTCGAAAAGTCGATGGGTATTCATCGACTGATGCTGCTGTACATTCAGGCGCTGATGACGCAAATCGCTCAAAGTGCGCTATGCAACAGACATCATTCGGTGAATGAGCAACTCTGTCGCTGGCTCCTGCTTGCGCATGACCGCTTGGCCACGGACGAACTGACGGTCACCCAGCAGATGATTGCAAACATGCTGGGGGTACGTCGCGAGGGGGTGACCGAGGCGGCCGGCAAGCTCCAGGAAGCAGGTTTGATCAGGCAACGCCGAGGGCATATCACCGTGCTTGACCGGCATGGCCTCGAGGCGCGTGCATGTGAGTGCTACAGCATGATCCGCCGAGAATTTGACCGGCTGTTGCCGCGTGCCGACGATGTCGTGGCGCTGGAGCGCTCGCGCACGATCGCGCCGGCTGAGGGACGTGCGCTGCGCGCGCTCGGCTACGTCCGTGTGCTGCAACCCGCCTAAGCGCTCGCGCGGAGAAATTCACGATGCTAGGAATCGTTGCAAGGCTAACGGACGTCTTACTCGTTGCGGCGGGCGCATGGCTGGCGCATGCGTTGCGCTACAACGGCTCATTCGACCTGACTGATGCGGAGCGCTCGCTGGTGGCGTTGTCGTGTGCCTTGACGCTGCTGGTCTTCCCGCCACTGGGCATCTACCGCTCGTGGCGGGGCCAGACACTGTACCGATTGTTGTCACGCGTCACGCTTGCTTGGTTCGCGGTGGTCGTGCTCGGCTTGTGCTTCATCTTCACGCTGCATCGCAGCAACGACATCTCGCGCCTGTGGCTGGGCACGGCGGTGTTGGCCTGCGGCGTGTTGCTGCTCGCGGGCAAGTTGTTTATCCATGTAGTATTGCGCAAGGTCCGGCAAAGCGGAAAGAATCAACGCTCGGTGATCATCGTCGGCACCGAAAGCTATAGCCGCGCCGTTCTCGATCAGATGCACGCGGCGTCGGAAGCGGGTTTCCGGCCGGTGTATGTGTTCGACGATAGCGGCGCGGTGCCTGCGGCTTGCATTGGCGGCGTGCCGGTACTGACGGACTTCGCGCAACTCGCTCGCATCGTGCGCGCCGGCGGGATCGATGAAATGTGGCTTGCGTTGCCGTTGTCGCATGAACGTGCGATCCAGCGCATTGTGCGTGAGTTTCGCCACGATTTCGTCAACCTGAGATTCTTGCCGGACGTGCGAAGCATGACACTGTTCAGTCAGTCGGTCACCGAGGTGCTGGGCATGCCGGCGATCAACCTGGCGGCCAGCCCGGTTTCCGACCCGCAGCTGTGGCCCAAGCTGGTGTTCGACCGATTGTTCGCCTTAGCCGTGCTAGTGCCTTTATTGCCGCTGTTCATTGTGCTGGGCATCGCGGTGAAGCTCTCGTCTCCCGGCCCGGTGCTGTTCAAACAAAAGCGCAAGGGCGTTGATGGACAGGAGTTCGAGATCTTCAAATTCCGCACCATGCGCGTGCACCAGGAGCAGCATGGTGTGGTGCGTCAGGCGTCGCGTCATGACTCGCGCATCACCAAGGTTGGCGCGTTCCTGCGCCGTACGTCGCTGGACGAGCTGCCGCAATTTCTGAACGTGCTGCTAGGACAAATGTCGGTGGTTGGCCCGCGGCCGCACGCGATCGAGCACGACGACCTGTATAAGGACTTGATCGACGGCTACATGTATCGCTACCGCATCCGCCCGGGGATCACCGGGTGGGCTCAAGTCAATGGTTACCGCGGTGAGACGCGCAAAGTGGAAAAGATGGAAGCAAGAGTCAAATTTGATTTGTTCTACATACAAAATTGGACTTTTTGGTTCGACATCAAGATCATCTTGATCACGCTGGTAAAAGGTTTTGTCGGCCGTAACGCATTTTGAGCCGTACTGATCGAGGTGCTGCACGTCGGCCTGGTGGCCCGACGCCTTGCTGCTGGATGAAGTGGAAAGAAAATCTGCGACCAAGGCCAGACGCCGCGCATGTCGCGCGATGGCGAAGGCCCGCCGCGCAAAAAGGAGAAACGAAGATGTTGAAGCACCCCATGTGGATGACTGTCGCAATGACGGTGGCATTGTCCGGCTGTGCGTTGGCTCCGGGACCGACATTGGACTCGAGCCGCATGCATGACAATCTAAGCAAGCCGACTGATACGACGACCTACGACGTGAACCTGATCACGCCGGAACTCGTCTTCAAGCTGAAAGAATCGGATGCGGCCGATGCGCGTGCGCGTGAGGCGAGCCTGCATGCGATGCCGGCCGATGAGGTGAGCGATTACCGGGTCGGGGTGAACGACGTACTAGGCATCACCGTATGGGGGCATCCGGAGTTGACGCAAGGCGGCAATGCGGCGACGGCTCCGCTGCCCGACACGGGCACGCTGCAGGGCATGGGCAGCCTGGGGGCCGGCCAGCAGCAGCCGCAAAGCGCATTCAGCACCAATGGTCCGGGCGAGCTTGACGCGCAGGGTCAGCGGGTCGCCGCCGATGGCACGATCTTCTTTCCGTCGCTGGGCCGCGTGCGGGTCCTGGGACGGAGCACGGTGCAGATCTCGCGACTGTTGTATGACCGGTTGAAGGGCCGTCTGAAGGACCCGCAGATTGACGTGCGCGTGATCCAGTATCGCAGCCAGCAAGTACAGGTGACTGGCGGTGTGAAAAATCCGGGGCAATTGTCACTGACCGGCTCGCCGATGCGGGTAATCGATGCGATCAACCGTGCCGGCGGTGGCAATCCGGATGCGGATTTGCAGCGGGTGCTCGTGTCGCGTGGCGGCAAGGTGATCACGATCGATGCGACGCGAATCCTGAACCGGGGCGACATGCGGCAGAACATCGTGTTGCAGAACGGCGACATCGTGAACGTGCCGGACCGGACGCAGAACCGCGTGTTTGTGATGGGCGAGGTGCCCAAGCCGCAGACGGTGTTCATGAACCAAGGCCAGTTGACATTGGCTGACGCGCTGACCGCAGCCGGCAGTATTGATCCGGCCGGGGCGAACCCACGGCAGATCATCGTGATCCGCCATCCCAATCCGCCGCTCACGCAAATTTCCAATGGGCAGGATGGCCTGGAGGAGGGCTTTAAAAAGGCCAGCTACGCGCCGGCCGACAACAAGCCGGAGATCTTCCGGCTGGACATGACACAGGTCGATGCCATGATGCTGGCCACTGAGTTTGACATGAAGCCGCTGGACGTGGTCTACGTCGGCACCGCACCGGCTGCCCGCTTCAACCGCCTGCTTGCACAAATCCTGCCTTCGGCCGAATCGTTCTACCTGGTCTGGTCGGTGGCGCACAACCGCTAACAATCGATCGACGCAGACACCCTGGGCATGATTCGAATCTATGGCAACGAGCGATAACTGAGGATTTCACATGGAAGCGCGACACATCGACATGGGCTATTTGCCGCCGTCGGGCGCAAGCGAGGGGCTCGTACCGCGAGACCTGGTTCGTGTGATCACTGACAACCTGTGGGCCGTGGTCGGCATCGCGGCGGTGATCACGGCGCTGGCGAGCGCGTACGCGTTCTTCGCCACGCCGCTGTATTCGGCAGACACTTTGGTGCAGGTCGAAGTGCCCAAGCAAAACGAGTTGGCAGATCTGGTCACCAAGCAGCCAAACCAGAACAATAGCTCGCCGAACGGACCGCCGACGGACACTGAGATGGCGATTGTTTCCAGTCGCGCGGTCCTCGCGCCGGTGATTGCTCAGTACAAGCTGGACGTGCTTGTGACGCCGCATCGGTTTCCGGTGCTGGGCAAGATCGCTGACGCGTTGGCCACGCGTGGCGAGCCGTCGCGGGCGTGGTTTGGCCTGTCTAAGTACGCATGGGGTGGTGAGCTGGTGGACATCGCCCAACTAAACGTACCGCACGAGTTGCAGGACAAGAAGCTTGAGCTTAAGGTGCTCGGTGCTCGGCGTTATCAGCTGCTGGACGAACAGGGCAACCTGCTGGTGAATGGTGTCGAGGGGCAACTGGCACAAGCTGGCCCGGTATCGATGCTGGTCGAGCGGCTGGCGGCGCGCGACGGCGAGACGTTCACAGTCGAGCGTTTGAACGAGGTGACGGCGGTACGGCGCTTTATCAATCAGCTCAAGGTTGCGCAGGTTGGCAAGGAAACCGGCATTGTGCAGATCAGCTATGAGAACAGTGATCCGGCGCTGGCCACGGCGGTGGCCAATGCGGTGACGCAGAACTACATCGGCTCGCGCGTCACGCAGACGCAGGAAGAGGCGAGCAAGATGCTCTCGTTCATCAATAATGAGCTGCCGCGGCTGCGCGACGACCTGAAGCAGGCCGAGGCACAACTGCAGTCGCATCGGGTCGCGTCCGGCTCAATGCAGGCGACTACTGAGAGCCAGAGCTATCTGCAAGGCAGCATTGAATTCGAACGCCAAATCGCCGCACTGAACCTACAGCGTACTCAACTGCTGGATCGGTTCACGCCGCAAAGTCCTGAAGTCAAGACGGTCGATGCGCAGCTGGCGCAGTTGCGTGCGGCCAAGGGCAAGTTTGAGTCGCGTTTCGATTCGCTGCCGAGCGCTGATCGGCAATCTGCCGACCTGGCGCGTGATGCGAAGGTGGCTGAGGAAATCTATGTAGCGATGGTTAATAAGGCACACGAGCTGTCCGTGTCGCGTGCTGGCACAGTAGGCAACGTGCATGTGATCGACACCGCGGTGCAACCTTCCACGCCGGTCAAGCCGCGACGCGCGTTGATCATTTCGGGCGCGATCGTGCTCGGTCTAATGCTTGGCGTGCTGTATGTGATATCGCGCCGCTATCTGTCGCAATCGGTCAGCGAGCCCGAGCAGATCGAAGGCAAGCTGCGTCTGCCGGTGTTCGGTGCGGTATTGTTCAGCGACGAGCAGGTGCGGCTGACGCGCACGCCGCCGCTGCCCGTGCTGCCCGGGACGCGCGAGCCGTCGCTGCATGGCGACGCGCGCGGCACGACGGCGCTGATCGCGTCGCTCGATGCGGCAGCGGGCGGGTATCAGTCGCGTGCGCACGCCGGCGGGCTGTTGGCGGCCACGCGCCCACGCGATGTTGCTACCGAGGCGCTACGCGGCATTCGCACGATGCTCAACTCAAAACTGCTCAGTGCTACGAACCGGATCGTGATGGTGACCGGCGCGACGCCTGGCACCGGCAAGAGTTTTATTTCCGCCAATCTGGCTTTGCTATACGCGCAAGCTGGCAAGCGTGTATTGCTGGTCGATGCGGATCTGCGTCGCGGCCGGCTGGGTATGAATTTCGGACTACAGATGGATACAGTGGGGCTAGCCGAGCTGCTCGGCGACGGATTGGCGCCGGAAAAGGCGATTCATTCGACCAGTGTGGCCAATCTGTCGCTGCTGCCGGCCGGCGCACGACCCGGCAACCCGTCCGAGCTGTTGGCGATGGAGCGCATGGCGGAGCAACTCACGCAGTTCGATGAACGGTATGACTTGGTGCTGGTTGATACGCCGCCGGTGCTGGCGGTCGCCGATGCGTCAATCGTCGCCGGCTACGCGGGCGCGACGGTGCTTGTGTTGCGGGAGAACGCGCAGACCGAATTGGAAGTGCAGGAAACGCTCAAGCGCCTGGGCCGGGCCGGTGCCCAGGTGGCCGGCGCGATCTTCAACGGGATGTCGGCGCGCCGTAGCGATCGCCGCAGCTACGAGTATATCTACGCTTATACACGGGAAGGCGATGCGTCGGCAGCCTGAGCGCGAGTGTTCGCATGGCGCCGCCGCGCCGCTCGCGGCCGTCTCGCCGCCGCGCGTGCAGTCTGCCGCTGGCGACGGCACGCTGGTTGGTGAGCGCAGCCACGCGGCGCTGTTGCCGACGCCCATCACAATCAACGGTAAGTTCACGTCGCAGCGGCTCACCGGCGTACAGCGTGTGGCGCGCGAATTGACCGCGGCGTTATCGCAGCAGTGCGGCACACTCGCTGCGTCGCCGTTGCTGCTCGTGCCCCGCGACCATATAGATAGCGAACTGCCGGCCGCCACGCCGCGGCACGTGGTGCCGCATCTGCGCGGTATGCTCTGGGAGCAGCTTGCGCTGCCGTTTGCCGCTGGCTCCCGCACGCTGCTCAGCTTGTGCAACATCGGCCCGCTGCTTAAGCGCCGTCAAGTCTTGATGATCCACGATGCTGCCGTATTTGATTTGCCGCAAGGTTATTCGACCCAGTTCCGCCTGTGGTATCGCTTCGCGTTCGCGCTGCTCAAGCGTAACGTGCAGCATATTCTTACGGTCTCATCGTTCTCGAAGAGGCGCATCGCTGCGCGGCTCGGCGTGCCGCCCGAGCGTATTTCCGTGATTCCGCCCGGTGTTGACCACTTTGATCGACTCGAGAGCGACTATGCCGTGCTGCAGCGGTTGAGCTTGTCGTTTGACCGTTTCATACTAATTGTCGGCTCGCTGGCGCCGGGCAAAAATCTTGCACGCACGCTGGAAGCAATCGCCTTGCTCGAGCGCGAATATCCGGGGCTCACGTTTGTGATCGCCGGCGGGCAGAACGTGAAGGTGTTTGGCTCATCGTTGCCGCGCGCCGCCAGCGCTGCCAAGCACATCGTCTGGGCCGGCTACGTCAGCGATGGTGAGCTTAAGGCATTGTACGAGAATGCGGCATGCTTCGTGTTTCCGTCGTTGTACGAAGGGTTTGGCTTGCCGCCGCTCGAGGCGATGTACTGCGGCTGCCCGGTGATCGCCTCGCGCGAGGCGTCGCTGCCCGAAGTGTGTGGTGATGCAGCGCTTTACTGCGATGCGCATAATGCAGCTGACATTGCAGCGAAGATCGTCGAGTTGATGGGCAACGTTGAGCAGCGCCGCGCAATGCGCGAGAAGGGCCGCGCTCATGCGCAGCAGTATCGCTGGGATACGTCTGCGAGCCGCTTGCTACAGGTACTGCGTCAGTTCGGATGATGGCAGCGCCGCGGCGCACGACCACCTGGCGGCGGACCACCGCCCGGGCGTGCCCGTGCGGCGCTCGCTTAGCATCGCCGCCGTTGTCGCTGATCAGCGCGTAGAAGGCGTGGACGGCGCGTCGCTGAAGTCAGGCCGACGCGGTGCTTCATGTCGGCACCCTAGGCGCGAGTTGTGTCAGCCAGCTTCGCCGAAGCGGGGGCGAGCGATGCCCAGCTTGGCCAGCCGCCGATACAGTGTGGCACGCGACATGCCCAATGCACGCGCGGCACGCGTGGCATGCCAGCGATGCTCAGCCAGTGCGTCCAGGATCTTAGACCGCTCGATGGCTAGCATATCGTAGGCATGCGTGTTGCCGAACCGCTCGTCCGTTGCATCGCTGTTCGTGGCATACCATGCTACGCTTGCGCGCTGTGGATGTGGATGTGGATGTGGATGTGGATGTGGATGTGGATGTGGATGTGGATGTGGATGTGGATGTGGATGTGGATGTGGATGCGGTGATTGCGCCAGAGTATCGAGCTGCGAGCGGACATCGGCCGGCAAGTGCGCTGCCGTGATCAGTTGCGTATCGCAAAGCAGGCACGCGTAGCGCAGCACGTTGCGCAGTTGCCGGACATTGCCCGGCCACGGGTGGCGCGCCAGCCGGGCGAGCAGCGTGCTGTCGAGCGTGAGCGCACGGGGCACACGCCGTGCCTCATCCTGAAATACGGCGACAATCACATCTTCGATATCGGCTCGATCGCGTAACGCCGGCATCGTCAGCACGACGCCGCTGAGCCGATAATACAAATCCTCGCGGAACTGCCCGGAGGCGACCATCGCGTCCAAGTCGCGGTGGGTCGCGCAAATCACGCTCAGGTCGACCTGCACCGGCGTATCGGCACCCAACGGCAACACTTCCCCTTCGGCGAGCACGCGTAGCAACCGTGTTTGCAGATCGATCGGCATGTCGCCGATTTCATCGAGGAACAGCGTGCCGCCGTCGGCTTGCGCGATGCGCCCGCGCGCGCCTTTCGAGCGCGCGCCGGTGAACGCGCCAGGCGCGTAGCCGAACAACTCGCTCTCGATCAGCGATTCCGGAATGGCGCCACAGTTCACCGCAATGAAGGGCTGTTTGCTTCGTTCGCCGGACGCATGGATGGCTTTAGCGAACATTTCCTTGCCGGCGCCTGTTTCGCCTAGGATCAGGATGGGTAGGTGCCCGCCCGACAGACGCAACGCGATGCGCGCATTGCCCGCGATCACCGGGTCACGGCTGTCGAGAAATACGCGCATCGACGGCGGCGCCGAGCGCACCGATGCAGCGTCGGCCGCGTGCGGGGAGGCCGGCAGGCTTAGCGGCGACGGTTGCCACGGCGACATGCCTGCCTGCGGCGCGCGTATCCGCGCGTACAGCATATCACCCGTGGCAGGCGAGCGCAGCGCGGTCATTCGTTGCAGTCCGTCGATGGGAAACAGGTCCGTGTCACACACGTCGAACAGCATCGACAGGTGCGCAGGCGCGCCCGACGCGAGTATCGGAAACCGCTGCTTGGCCTCGCGGTTTGCCGCAACAATGGCGCCACGCTCATCGAACGCAATGAGTACTTCCGGATTGACCTCGACAAAGTGCGGGTTGCCGTGACCAAACAGCAGCCAGTACTGTGCCGTCTGCTTCACGAAGTACCCATCCTCGATCAACTGCGCGGTATGCCGTACCAGTTGATGAACGATGCTTTGGCTGTCCACGCTATCGGGCGACTGCAGCGCGGACGCATCCACCACGCCGATCAGCTTGCCGTCCGGCGCGAGAATCGGCGCGGCGGTGCACGTGAGCGCTGTGAACAGCGAACGGAAATGATCGACCTTATGCACGGTCATCGGCGCGCATTCGGCGAGCGCGCTGCCGATGCCGCAGGTGCCTTGCTCGCGCTCGGACCAGCAGGACCCAATGTACAGCCCCACCTCTTTGTACTGACGGCGCAACTGCGGATCGACTCGGTAGTCCACCGTCACGCCTTGCGCGTTGGCCAGCAGCACGCAGTAGCCCGCGCTGCGCAGCGTGTCATGCAGGCGTGATAGGTATTGACCGGAGGTAAGCAGGAAATCCTCTTCCTGTTGCTGGATCTGCTTGAGTTCGTACGCTGTCAGGATCCGCGGCGATACCGGCGATGTCGGGTCGATGCCATACAGTTGCAGTGACCTGTGCCACGACGACAGCAGCCGCGGGCTGGTATCCGGAGAATCACTCGTGCCATTGCGGACTGCATCGATCACCCGGTCTACGTGGGCGGTTTTCGGATCCCTTGCCATGAAGTCACCACCCTTCAGCCGTCATGCGCCTGATTGTTCCTTCGTATCCCGCAGGCATTCGAGGCCCCTATCCCGCCACCCGTCTTTCATTTGCGAATGTATCAGTGTATCGATGCGTGAGACACTGTGTGCCAGGCCCATGAACCGCCTTGCCGGCCCCGTCAATCGCGGCTGGCGGCCCGATGCGCGTGCATCCGGCACTCGGCCGGCGGTGCTGCATGAGTCAAAACTGTCTCAAGCCATCGTTTGTATATGAGCATGCCGAAACTCGTAAACGTTTGCAAGCGTTCGTTTTTACGACAGCTCGACGCCAATGGCATGGTCGTTGCTTTTAGTAGTCTGTCTGGATCGGACAGCGATCTTTGCTTTGCCGTCAGATAAATGAAATAAATTGAAAGAATACTGAAATGTTAGCGTAAGTCGTTGCCCGCAGCAATGGGTCGATGTGGTTCAGTGCGACGTGGGTAGACGTCAACACCTTATGGACTACTATGTTTTGTATCAACGATCGAAATAGTGGCCTGCTCCAGTCGCCGCGCGCGGGGCAACGGTGCGTCGCGGCCAACGCCACGTGCCTGTTGGATGAGGGCACCACGGGTTTAACCGTCGCAGTGCTGGTCCAGGACGCGGGGCTTCATGCACGAGTGAGGGCTGCGCTGCAGGAATATGGGATTGCCTGCCGCCAATTCGGCGACGACATCTCGCTGGTCCGTGCGGTATCTCGCCATGCATTCAGTGCAGTGCTGCTCGACGCGACGGCAGGCGTCGATCCATTGCAACCCATCCTGGCGCGCCGGCTTTGCTATCGCGCGCTGCTGATGCCGGTGATCCTGATTGGCGTGGCAGGCGACGTGGCGAACAGCACGGCGGTGTTCGAGTCGGGCGCCGACGACGTCGTGTTGGCGCCAGTCAACACGCGTGATTTGATGACCCGGCTGCAACTTGCGATACTGCGTCATCGCCGCGACGCGCGCGCGCGCGATGCTCGGGAGCCTGTATTGCAGCGTGGCGAGTACCGGCTGGATCGGGGCGCATGCACCGTATCGCTGCGAGGCAGACAGGTGCGGCTTACACCGCGCGAATTCGAGGTCGCATGGATACTGTTCTCGAACGAAGGCGAATACGTTAGCCGTGAACATATCGCGCGCACGGTATGGGCCGGCTCCGACAAACGCGTCGATGGCGCGCTGGACCAGCACATTTACAAGCTGCGCAAGAAGCTCGTGCTCAACGGCGAGAACGGATGGGCGATTCAGCCGCTATACGGGCACGGATACCGCATCGTCGCACTGGATGCGACGGGGCCGCGGCAGGCGGCGTGAGTGGTACCCCGTTGGCTCGGCAACGGCGGATCAGTCCTCGATGCGCAGTCCGACCTTCAGGCTGACCTGCCAGTGAATGACCTTGCCGTTTTCGATATGGCCGCGCGTGTCGGTGACCTCAAACCAATGCAGGTTGCGTAAGGTCCGGGATGCCTTTTCGATTGCGTTCTCGATGGCGTGCTGGATGGATTGCGTTGACGATCCGGTCAATTCGATCTGTTTATATACGTGGTCACTCATGGTTTTCTCCCGGCAAGGTGGACAGCGCTGGCGGCGCGCCATCGTGTTCAGTCTCGCATGCTCGTAGCACGGCGTATGCCAGCTCCGTGTGCGCCGCGTGGATGGCATGAGGGTGCGTCGACAAGGCACGGCACTACACGGCACGGCACCACACGGCACTACACGGCACGGCACCACACGGCACCACACGGCACGGCACGGCACGACACGACACGACACGACACGACACGACACGACACGACACGACACGACACGATAGGGCGCGACAAGGCAGCGAGGCCAATCCGCGTGGCGCTAGAATAGCCTGACGTCGCTGCACGGCGAGCAGCGCTAGCGTTGTGCCGACGTGTCGACGGTGGGCGAGCCCATGGCCTGGAACAGCGACGCGGTATTGGCCAGCCTCGCGGCGCGCGCTCGTACCGCGTTGATACGCGTCGACTGCGCCTGCTGTTCGCTAGCGCGGAGCGCCGATATCGGTAATGCACCCAACTCATGGCGTTGTCTTGCCAATTGCGTGGCTTGTTCGGCCGCCTGCTGTGCGGCAAGTGCGGCTGCCTGCGTGCGGGCATCCTGCTCCAGGGCGACAAGCGTATCAGCCACGTCGCGGAATGCATCCAGCACGGTTTGCCGGTATTGGTCGAGCGCCGCATCATAGGCGTGGAGTGTGGCCCTGCGCTGTGCGCGCAGGGCACCGCCATGGAACAGCGGCTGAGTTAGACCCGCGCCGAGGTTCCACAGACGGCCGGCGGTACTGGTCGCCAACGGCCAGCTCAAGCCGCCCTGGCCCCACGATGCCGACAAGGTCAGGCTCGGAAACATCTGTGCGGTTGCGACGCCGACCTCGGCCGCTGCCGCCTGCACCGCCGCGTCGGCGGCGAGCACGTCCGGGCGCTCGTGCAGCAGCTCCGATGGCAGGGATACGGGCACGGTGTCCGGCAATGTGAGGCGGTCCAGCGCGAGGTCCTCAGGCGCTGCATCCGGCGTGCGGCCCATCAACACGGCCAGGGCATGCCGCGCCGCTAGCCATTGCGCACGCAGTGGCGGCACCGCGGCCGCGGCCGCCTGCGCGCTTTGATGCGCATTGAGCGCATCGACCTGCGAGGCGGCGCCTAGTGCGACGCGCTTGTCCGTGTCGTCGGCTTCGGCCGCTGCCAATGCGGCGATGCGCGCTTGGGCATCCCATTGTTCGTGCAGCGACGCCGCGGCTAGCGCGGCACTGACGATATTGGCCGCAAGCGTGCGACGCGCGGCGTCGAACTGGTAAGACTGGACATCGACCCGCCGAGACACTGCCCGGTTGGCCAGCCGCGCTGCACCGAATAGGTCGATCGTGTAGTTCGCGCGAATTTGTCCGACAAAGGTGTTGTAGCGCAATGTCGGCGGCCCCTGGGTGGGCATGCCCAGCGCCCGTTGGCGCTGCACCTGCCCCCCGGCGTCGATTGACGGCAGCATGGATTCGCCGATCTGCGCATGCAGCTGTTCACGCGCGGCGGCGAGGGTTTTTTCTGCCGCCGCCAGCGTGGCGTTGTTGCGCAGCCCTTCATCGACCCACGCGTTGAGGGTGTCGGACTGGTACAGCATCCACCAGCGCGGCACGGCACGCGCGCCAAGCGCGAAGCGCTGCGCTACGCCTGCCGCCGTTACGCTCTGCGCCGCACTGGGCTGTGCGGCATAGTGAGGCGGCGCAGGCGGCGTGGGCCGTTCGCTCGGCGCGAAGGCGCACCCGCCGAACAGCGTGGCGCATGCCGCGGCAACGCATGCTGTCGTGGCGAGCGCCACTCGCCTGTTGACGACGCGGCGCAGATAGCTCCCGCAGGTGGGTGACGAGCGTAAGCCGGGCCACCGCCTCGACATGAAGGACAAGCTCAACACGGGCTTCGGCGTTGACGTGGGTGACAACAGCACGCTTGGAAAACGGCGCATCATCGTGCCTCCTGCGGCGGCTGAATTTCGTCGTTACGCACGCGGAACCACGTGGCGTACAGCGCGGGCAGGTAGAACAGCGTCAATATGGTGGCGCTGGTGATACCGCCCATCAGCGCAGTCGCCATCGGGCCGAAGAAATTGCTGCGCAGCAGCGGAATCAGTGCCAGTACTGCAGCGGCGGCAGTCAGTGTGATAGGCCTGAAACGGCGTACCGTTGCGCCGACGATGGCGGCAAGGCGGCCATGTCCGGCCGCGATATCCTGCTCGATTTGATCGACCAGGATCACGGAGTTACGCATGATGATGCCGAACATCGCGATCACGCCGAGCAGCGCGACGAAGCCGAACGGCTGGCCGAACGCGAGCAGCGCGGCGACTACGCCGATTAGCCCGAGCGGTGCGGTCAACACCACCATCATCACGCGAGAAAAGCTTTGCAACTGGATCATCAGCAAAGTCAGCACGGCGATGACCATCAGCGGCAGTTGCGCATTGATCGATGCTTGCGCCTTCGCGTTTTCCTCGACCGAGCCGCCGACCTCGATGCGGTAGCCTACCGGCAGCTTTGCACGCAGCCCCGCCAATGCCTTGTCGATCGACTCCGTGACGTCGATGCCCTGTGCGCCGCCGCGCACATCGGACTGCACCGTGATTATTGGTTGCCGATCGCGCTCCCAGATCACTGCGTATTCGAGCCCATACGACAGTTGCCCGAGCGTGCCGAGCGGCACCGGCCCGGACGGCGTGGGCATCGCCAGCGACGCGAGCGCTGACGGGTCAACACGCTCGTTGCGGGGCGCGCGCAAGTCTACCTCGATCAGCTTGTCACGCTCGCGGTATTGCGTGACAGTGTAGCCGGACAGCGACATCTGCAGGAAGCTGGCAATATCCTGCGACGATACGCCCAACTCGCGAGCCTTGCCCTGATCGACCACCCAATGCACCGAGCGCTGCCCGGGCTCGTCCCAGTCGAATTGAACGTTGCGCGTGCGAGCGTCGTCCCGCATTATTGAGGCGACCTGCGTGGCGATTGCGCGTACCGTCGCGATGTCGTCGCCGCTGACGCGGAATTGCACCGGATAGCCGATCGGCGGGCCGTTCTCCAGTCGGGACAGCCGTGTGCGAACGCCACTGAAGTCGGTTGCAAGTTTATCGTCGAGGAAACGCGCGAGTGCGTCACGGTCCTTCACGGACTTGGCGGTGACGACGAACTGCGCGAAGTTGGGCAGTTGCAGTTGTTGGTCTAGCGGCAGGTAGAAGCGCGGCGCGCCGCTGCCCACGAAGCTGACCGCATGGTCGATCTCCGGCCGCCCTTTGAGCAGCGCCTCAATGCGCTGCGTTTCCCGCAACGTCGCGTCGAATGAGGCGCTTTCAGTCAGCCGCACGTCGATCAACAGCTCTGGCCGCTCCGAACTCGGGAAGAACTGCTGCGCGACTAGCCCGAAGCCGCCGAGCGCGACCACGAAAAGGACGAGCGTCACCGCCAGCACGGCGAAGCGCTGCTTGATGCACCAAGTGATCCATATGCGCAGGCGCGCGTAAAAGCGCGTGTTGTAGATATCGTGTTCGTGTTCGTGCTCGTGCCCATTCCGTTGCTTGCGTCCGTGCACTGGCTCCTGCTCCCGTTCGTCTGCGAGCCCCCGCGCTTCGGCAACGGCGGGCCGCTTGCGCTCGGGCAGCAGGTGATAGCCGAGCAGCGGGATCACGATCACCGCGGTGAGCCACGATAGCAGCAACGCGATCGCTGAAACTTCAAAGAGCGAGCGGGTGTATTCGCCGGTGGCAGATTTGGCCAACGCGATCGGCAGGAAACCGGACACGGTTACCAGCGTGCCGGTGAGCATGGGAAATGCGGTGCTGGTGTACGCGAATGCAGCCGCTTTCGCGCGGCTCCAGCCTTGCTCGAGCTTGACTGCCATCATCTCGACCGCAATGATCGCATCATCGACCAGCAAGCCCAGGGCGAGCACTAGCGTACCCAGCGACACCTTATGCAGCCCGATATTGAACACGCCCATCACCAGCGCGGTCACGGCCAGCACGATCGGGATCGAGATGACCACGACCATCCCAGTGCGCAGTCCGAGCGATACGAGGCTGACCACCAGCACGATGCCGACCGCCTCGGCGACAGCCTCCATAAAATCGTCCACGGAATGCGACACGGCGTGCGGCATGCTGGAGACCTCGGTCAGCGCCAGCCCGGCAGGCAACTGCGTGCGCAACTGCTGAACGCGTGTGTCCAGCGCCTTGCCAAGCTTGATCACATCGCCGTCTGGCTGCATCGTCACGCCGATGCCGAGCACCGGGCGGCCGTTGAAGCGCATCTGCGTGACCGGCGGATCATCGTAGCCGCGGCGGATCGTGGCGATGTCGCCCAGCCGGAACGAACGGTTGTTGATGCGCACCAGCGTATCAGCGAGCGCGTCGACATGATCGTATTGGCCGCTCGGCCGCACGAGCACGCGATCATCGGCGGTGGTCAGCACGCCGGCCGCAGCGACGGCGTTTTGCGTGTTGATCGCATGGGCGAGTTGTTGGGGGCGGATGCCGAGCCGGGACAACTGTGCGTTCGAAATCTCGATATAGATGTGCTGGTTGGGATCGCCGAAGTAATCGACTTTTGCGACGCCGGGCACGCGCAGCAACTCGCCGCGCAACTGGTCTGCATAGTCGTGCAGCTGCGCGGCGGAAAAGCCGTCGCCCTCCAGCGCATAGATGTTCGTGTAGACGTCGCCAAACTCGTCGTTGAAAAAGGGTCCCTGCACGCCGGGCGGCAACGTATAGGCGATGTCGCCGATCTTTTTGCGGACCTGGTACCACGTGTCCGGCACGGCCGAGGCTGGAGCCGAATCCTTGATTGTGAAGAATAGCAGCGACTCACCAGGGCGCGAGTAGCTGCGCAGGAAGTCGATCTTTGGGGTTTCCTGCAGCTTGCGGGCGATCCGGTCAGTGATTTGCTGCTGGACCTGCTGGGCATCGGCGCCGGGCCACCGTGTCTGGATCACCATCACTTTGAAGGTGAACGGCGGATCTTCCGATTGCGACAGATTCCGGTACGACAGGATGCCGGCAAGCGTGACCAGCACCAGCACGAAGACCACCAATGCCTGGTGTCGCAGTGTCCAGGCGGACAAATTGAAGCGTCCTTCGTCATGCGAATGACCGGGCGGTTTGTATTGAGCGCCGGTCATAGCGCGAAATCCTCCGGATGCAGCGGTGCGACGGGCTTGACCTGCTCACCCGCGCTGACCGTGTGCACGCCGCGTAGCATGACGCGCTCGCCGTCGGTCAGTCCGGCGCTGACCACCACGGTGCGCTCCGTGTAGTGCGACACCGTGACTGGGCGCAGTTCCAGCGTGCCCACGTCTTGTTTGTGCGCATCGCGCGGCTGGCCGGCGTCGCGCGACGCGGCATTGGCACGAATCACCCATACCGCTGGTCGTTCGTTTTGATGAAACAGTGCGGTGGCGGGCAGGACGATGTCATGGTTGACCGCGCGCGCGGCGTCCGGCTGAAAGGCCACGCGAGCAGTCATGCCCAGGCGCACCGTGTCGGCGCCGCCACGGGGCAGCGCAAGCGTGAGCTTGGCGCGATAGGTTCGGCTGGCCGGATCGGCGGACGGCGCCAACTCGCGCAGCGTCGCGGTGAACGCCTGGCCAGGCAACGCGGCAAGCGTGACGCTGGCCTTCGCACCGGGACCGATGAAGGCCAGTGTGCGCTCCGGCAAGTCGCAGATTACGTCCAGCGCGCCAGACCACGCGAGTTGGTAGACTGCTTGTCCGGCCGACAGGTTCTGTCCGGTGTCGGCCAGTTCTTGCGTGATCACCCCCGCGTGGTCAGCGGTGAGTGTGGTGTAGCCGAGCTGATCCTTCGCGAGCGCGGCTTGCTGAGCGGCGGCGTCGCGCTGCGCGAGGGCCGCGGCATGGTTGTCCTCGGTTTGCTCGAGTTGCAGCTTGCTGATCAGGTTTGACTGCGCTTGCGCGCGGTCGCGCTCGAGTTGCTGTCGGGCGAACAGCAGCCGGTGCTCGGCCGCGCTCAACTGTGCGGCGGCGCGCGCGGCGTGCTTGCGCGCATCGGCGGGATCGAGTTGCGCGACGATCTGACCGGCGCGCACGGTGTCGCCCAGATGGACCCGGCGTTCGATCAATTTGCCGCCGACGCGAAACGACAGCGGCGTCGAGAATCGTGCGGCCACTTCGCCGGGAACGGTTGTCGCGGCAACGGTGCCGGCTGTGGTGCTGTGCACGGTAGCCGCCACGACGGGTCGAGCGGGCGCGGCCGGCTCGGCATGGTCGCGGCACGCGTTGAGCAGCACGAGCGCGCCCAGCGCACTGGCGATGGCGGTGCCGCACGGCACCAGGCGCGGGCGACGACGTGAGGCGGAATGCAAGACAAGAGCTTTCACGGCAACTCCGGCGAGAGGCGACGGACGCAATGAGCCGATGCGTTGCCCGGACACGCCTGTGATGCGCGTGGCGTCGCACCCGCCCGCTAAATACTGGGTCGCATTTTAATGCACTGTTGTATCTGAATGCAAAGGCGTATTGACGTGGCGACGTGGCCGATGGTGGTACCATACGTCCATGTCGCCGTCTCGTGCCCGCCCCCGTACCCGGCTTACGCGAGAGCAAAGCCGGGAGCAGACGCGTCAGCGTCTGATGGACGCTGCGCAGACGCTTTTTATGAAGAAAGGATTCGACGCATCCAGCGTCGAGGATGTCGCCGCGGCAGCCGGCTATACGCGTGGGGCGTTCTATTCGAACTTCAAAGACAAGGCGGAGTTGCTGCTGGCGTTGCTTAAGCGCAATCACGGCGATATCCAGCAGAAGTTGCAGCGCATCTTCGATCTGCAGAGTAGCGCGCAAGACATTGAGGCGCGGATCCTGACGTACTATAGTACGCTGTACCGCGAGAACAAATGTTTCCTGGTGTGGATGCAGGCGCGGTTGCTGGCCACGCGTGACGCAAAGTTTCGTGCGCGACTCAATGCACTGTCGCAGCAGACCCGCGCGGACATCGCGCACTTCATCGATGCACTCTGCGCGCGCCGGCGCATCAGGCCGGTCACACCGGCCGAGCAACTCGCGCTTGGCCTGGTGGCGCTGTGCGACGGCATCCAGTTCTTCCGCGCATCGGATCCGCACGTGACCGACGAAATGACAGAGAGTGTGTTGACGGCGTTCTTCGGCGCGGCGACGTTCAGTCATCGGGCGGCGAGGCCCCGCTGAGCGCGTGGCCGCGCGCCTACACGCTAGGCGGATAGGCCGGGGCCCGCAGCACTGCCGATCCAGCGTGCGACCGACTGCGGATCTGGATAGTCATGCTCGGGCAGCGCCTGCAGCGCGAGCAGTACGTCGTTGCTGGCGCCCGCCGAGCAGGCGGCAGCCACCAGCGCATCTCGCGTGGCCGGATAGCGCACATTGCGCAGCGTCTGGCTGATTTGTTGGTCGATTGGGTCAGTGGCGCTCATTCGTCAGGTCTCCAGACGAGGCTACAGGGGGAAGGCGCATGGCGATACCGTGCCGCTCATGTTCGGATCTTGACATGCCGCGCGAGCTTGGCGGCTGCGTCGGGTCGGGGCGTCGGCAATTCAATGGTCTGCCAGTGCTCGACAGACACGGCACCGTCCCGCTGCGCCACGCCGCGACCGGTGGCCGGCACCGTGCTGGCATGCCGCGCGTGCGCAGCACGGTCCACGTCGGGCATACCGCTGTCGCACGGCACGATGGCGACGAGCGGCGTGCTGACGATGGCTGCGGCCAGCGCCGCCAACAGATGTGACACGGACGGATTCATGGTGTCGGTCCTCCACTGAAGCGCAATGGCGATGCTTGCGCAAACTGCGTGCCCGTGTTCCGCCAGGGCACACGCCGCGCTGCGTGCCGGCATGCACTCAACGGACCGCGTCAAACAGCGTCCACGGCTGGGACGCGCGATCGCGCATGTAACCGTTGAGCCAATTCCACTGTGGATGGCGACGCATAAATGCTTGTGCGTCGAACGGCCGGCCGCATGGATGCCCCCAGCGCGCCCACAATTCGAGCCGCACCGCCATGTCGCTGTCAACCACCTTGCCGTCGTTGGCGCCCCACGGATTGAACGGACCTTGATTGGCGCCACCAAAGCGTGCGTCGTCCAGTTCCAGATGGCCGCAGAGGGTGCGCGAACTCGGATGATCATCGCGGTCGAGATATACATCGTAATGGTCGGCGATGATCTCCTTGGCCAGTTCGGCATCGATCCGGCCGCGGTGTTTTTCCATCAGCTGCATCCAGCGCAGCCGGCGCGCACCATTGCGCCGCACGTCGTTGTAGTCGTCCCCCTCGCTGACGCATTCCTGGTTGCGGATCTTCAGGTCGTTGGCTGTGTTGAAGCCGCTGTAAAAGCCGTCCTTAGTGACCTCGAATCCGGAATAATGCAGCCCGAGTTCATAGCGCGCGATTTCGCCGGTTTTGGTGTCGCCAAGTAGCCAGCTGTTCGCGTAGCCGCCGTTGTTGTCGGTCGCGAAGCGCTCGCACCACGAGCCGATGCTATCCGCATACTGCGTCGCCTTGCGCGAACGGTAGAACTCCGGCGAGCCGGAGGTGTTGTAGCCGACAAAATTGGCGATCGTCGTCTCGGTTACCATCAGACCCGCCGATGTGATACAGAAGTCCGTCAGGCTGGAGATGCAGCCGGGCAGCCCCTGCATTAGGATCCGGTTGCCCTGCTCGGGCACGATATCGAAGATCACGTTGAACGCATCGCCAACCGCATAGCGGTCCCATGAGTTGTGCGCCATCACGATGCGACCATCGCGCGTGGCGCTGCCGGTTGCAATGAACGCACTGCAGTGATGACCAAGGTGCCCGCGCCATGGCTTGCCGGCAAGTTGCGGCCGTGTTTGGCTCACATGCGCGGGCCACCAGCTTTGCAACAGGTCCATGTAGCCGTTCCAGGCGAGCACCAGTTCGTAGGGCATCTGAGCGCCATCGGCAATGCCGCGCATCTCGGCGGTAAACTCGTCATCGACACGGTCGGTAAACTGATCGATTGCGGCGTTCACAAAGGTGTCGAACTCTTCGCCGGTGTCCCACTTGGCCAGGTATTGCGCGGTGTGGATCGCGCTGCTGATCTCGCGGGCGAGCAACTGGCCGTGCTGCAGGCCGCGCTCGTACGGCGCGCCTTCGATATGCACAAAAATCCAGCCGGCCTGGTCGCGCCGCAGTGCAGGAGTTGATTGTTCGGACATGTCGCACCCTCCGAATCCATTGTAGTGAATCCGTTGCGCTTTGCCATCGCGGCGGCGCACCGCATATGGCGCGGCTCAGTCGCTGGCGTTCATCTGGAAGTATGCCTGCAACAGCGAGGTTTTGTAGACCACGCCCAGCAATTTAGGCGCCTGCGTCGATGCGACGACGGGTAGCCGCTCGCCTTGGAAGGCGAGAAAGTGCTGCAACGCGGCGGCAAGCGGCATGTCCGGCGTCAGTGCGGCGAAATCTCGACGCAGGTAGTCGCACGCGCGGCGCTCGTGCAGAGCGTGCTTGTCGAGCAGGTCGGAGGTGACGTCCTTTAACGCGACCACGCCCTGGAACCAGCCGGCGGCGTCGACGATATAAATGTACTTGACCGGATACTCGAGAAATACGCGCGTCATGTCCGCCACGCTCGCGTCCAGGCCAAGGACGGTGTCGGCCGGGCGCACCAGTTCGCGCATCTGCGTGGCCTTCAGGCGCAGCCGTTCACGACGCTCGCGGTTGCGCCGCAGCGTGACCTCGTACATTGAGGTCTCGGCCAGGGCCCGCGCGATGAAATAGGCGATTACGCTGGCCAGCATCAGCGGCAGCACAACCTGGTAGCTGAGCGTCATCTCGAAAATCATCAGGATCGCCATCAACGGCGCATGGGTTGCTGCCGCGAGGAAAGCGCCCATCCCGACGATCGCATACGCGAACGGTGCCGACGTGGCGAGCGGCAAGTGCGCATGGGCCGCGAGTCCATAGATCGCGCCGAGCACCGCACCGACGAACAGCGTCGGCGTGAAAATACCGCCGACCGCGCCTGAGCCGGCTGTCGCGCAGGTTGCCGCCACCTTGAGCACCAGCACCGCAACGAGCGCTTGCCAGGTCCACGGCTGGTGCAGGATGGCGTTCACCACGCTATAGCCGTTGCCCCACACTTGCGGTGCCTGGATCGACAAGGCGCCCACTAACGCGCCGCCCAGCGCGAGCCGCCAGGGCAGGGGTGCTACCCATCGGCCGAATAGCCGGCGCGATGCGTCCAGCAAAAGCAGGAACGCCGGCGCGAGCATCCCGCACAAGATGCCGAGTCCGACGAACCACAGCACTTCAAGGCCGGAGATGGCTGGAAAGGGCGGCATTTCGTAGGGCGCCTGGTAGCCGGACAATGCGCGCATCGTGACATTGGCGACCACGGATGACACGATGATCGGCCCGAAGCGCTCCATCGCGATCGAGCCCAACACAATTTCGGTGACGAACAGCGCGCCGGCGATCGGGGCGCTGTACGCGGATGTGATGCCGGCTGCGGCGCCGCACGCCACCAGCACGCGCAGACGCTCGGGGGCGACATGCACGAGGCGGCCGAGCAGCGACGCGCTGAGCGCGGCAAGCTGCACCATCGAGCCCTCGCGGCCGATCGAGCCCCCGGAAGCGATTGTAACCAGCGAAGAGCCGCTGCGCCACAGGCTTTGCCGCACGGGTACCACCCCTTCGCCGATGGTAATCGCTTCCATATAGTCGGCATGGCCCTTGCCATCGTCGTCGCGCCGGGCTACCAGCAGTAGCATGCCGGCCACGGCGCCTCCAGCGCTGGGCAGCGCGAGCCGCGCGTACCACGGTAGGTCGCGCGCGATCTGCACCAGTCCGCTTGCGTTGGGGTCGACGAGCGATTCCAGCCAGTCGATGCCGAGGCGGAACACGATGGTCGCGGCTGCACCGACTAAGCCGGCGAGGGTGGCCCACAGCAGCATCGTATGCTCGTCGGACAGCTTGAACAGGCGTTGCGCGCGGGTGCGCAGCTTGAGCAAGCAGGCCAGCACGGCGCGGTGACGATGGGTCAACGGGCGTCCAATTCCGTGTAGTGCCGGAATACGCACGACTCATTGTGCGGGATGCGGCGAGGCGACGCCAGGTACGCGGCGATGCGTGGCCGCGCGTGCACCGCTTCATATAGCGCCGTGAGCTTCGGATACTGCGTCGCGAAGCGGGCGGTGGCGCGAGGAAACGCGTAGCGCAGCCCATCGATGAGTTGGAACATCGACAGGTCTGCGTAGCTTAATGTCGCGCCGACCAGGTGCGCGGATCCCGAGGGATTCAGCTCGAGCACACGCTCGAAATAATGCATGAACTTCGGTATCCGGTTGGCGATGAAATCGGCGGCGCGCTGCTGGGCGGCGTCGCGCTGCTGCTCGAAATACAGCGCATTGGCGATCGGGTGATGCGTGTCGTGTGCCTCGGTCACCATGTCGGCCATCGTCAGCTGCAGCCCGTGGGCCCAGTGGCGCAGCGTTTCATCGGCGGGCGCCAGGCCGAGCCGGGGCCCCAGGTACAGCAGGATGTTAGCGGTCTGCGCGACGAGTGTCGTGCCGTCGCGCAGGAAGGGGGGAGCGAATGGGGGGCAAGGCTCGGTTTGGCTTTGCAGGATCGACATCATCGCGTCGATGCCGTGCTCCGTGCCCTGCGGGTTCGCGTCCTCGCGGCGACCGGACGGCGGCAGGCGCGCGACGTCAAGATAATCCGCCCCTGCCTCTTCGAGCGCTAGGCGGACGAATTCACCGCGGCCCTGCAGGCCCGGCCAGTAGTACAGTTCATAGCTCATCATCACAGTCCTGGGACAGGGTGGCGACGGACAGCGGCCGCCGGTCGCCGGTGACTCGGCGCCTGACGGCCGCTGTGCCCGCGCGGCGCCGCAAGCTGGGCCGCGCCTGTCGTCACGATACCATTGACTGCCGTACTGCCGTACTGCCGTACTGCCGTACTGCCGTACTGCCGTACTGCCGTACTGCCGTGCTGCCGTGCTGCTGTGCTGCTGTGCTGCTGTGCTAGCCGAGCCAGCGCTCGACGCCGAGCGTCAGTGCGTAACCCCCGGCGATCAGCCAGAGCTGCAGCAGCGCGCCGGCGATCAGTGCACGCGGCCCAGCCTCGCGAATCTGCGCGACCCGGGTTTCGATCCCGAGCGCGGTCATCGCCATTGTCAGCGCGAAGGTGTCTAGGCTATTGAGGACATAAGACACATGCGACGGGATCACGTGCAGCGAGTTCACCAGCACCAGCACGAGGAAGCCAAGCGCGAACCACGGCACGGGCAGCTTGCCGCGCCGCGTGCTACTACCGGCCGGCTGCGCATGGCGTGCGGCACGGGCGATGAAGCCGGCGACCACGAAAATCGCCGGTACCAGTAGCATGACACGGGTCATCTTGACGATCGTCGCCACGTGTACCGTTTGCGCGTTGATCGCGCTGGCGGCGCCAACCACCTGCGCCACCTCGTGGATGGTGCCACCGAAGTACAGGCCGAGCCCAGTCGCGTCCAGGTGAAGCCATCCGGCATTGGCCATCAGCGGATAGACGAACATCGACAGCGTGCCAAACAGCACCACCGTGCCGACCGCCATCGCACTCTTGTGTGGCTTAGATTGCAACGTGGACTCGAACGCGACGACTGCTGCCGCGCCGCAGATCGCGCTGCCCGCGGCTGTGAGCAGCGCGGTGTCCCGGTCCAGCTTCAGCCATCGGGTTCCGACCCACCAGCCGATAGCCAGCGTTGCAGCGACGACCACGACGGACATCGCCAGCCCGGCTAGTCCGACTTGCGCGATTTCCTGCAGACTGACGCGTAGCCCAAAAAATGCGACCGCAATGCGCAGCAGCTTACGAGCGGAGAAGTTCACGCCGGCGGCCCAACTGTCCGGCATGGCGGCGCGCAATGCGTTGCCGTACACCGCACCGCACGCGATACCCACGATCAGCGGACTCATGCCGAGCCTGGCGATGGGCGGCCACGCGGCCAATTGGGTGACTGCAAAGGCAAACAGCGCGACGAACAGCACGCCGTTGAGCAGCCCGCGGCGTGACGCCGCGCCCGCGCCTGCGGGCGTGCCCGACGACAGTGGGGAGGACTTGGAAATTAAAGGGGACATGGCGTTCAAGTGATAGGTGACCTCGACAGCCCCATCCTAAATTGGATATATCGAGATGAAAAATCGTCATTTGAAATGTAAACTATCGGCTTAATTGATATTTCTAACGCATGACCCCTGACCAACTTTTGACCTTCGCCGCCGTCGCGGAACACCAGAACATCAGCCGGGCGGCCGAAGCGGTGCATTTGTCACAACCTGCGGTGTCCGGACAGCTGCGGCTGCTGCAAGAGGAATTTGGCGAGCCGTTATACGTGCGCAACGGCCGCGGCGTGCGGCTCACCGATGCCGGCCGGCAACTGGCCGTCCATGCCGCGCGGCTGCGCGATACGTGGCGACAGGCGCATGCGCTGCGCGACGCGTTGCGGGGTTTGGAGCGCGGTACATTACGCATCGGGGCCAGCACGACGCCAGCCAGCTATTTGCTGCCGTATCTGGTCGCGGAATTTCACCGCGTCCATCCCGATATCGAGATCTGTACCACCTATGGCAACACGAGCGATGTTTGCCATGCGCTACAGGAGTTGGATATCGCGCTGATTGAAGGCAGTGTGCCCGCCGAGCTACTGGCCGACACGCGCGTGCACCCGTGGCACGACGACGAGATTGTCGCGATCGTGCCAGCCGGTCACCCGCTAGCAACCGATGGAGCCGCACCGTTGTCGCGGATCAGCCAGTTTCCGCTGATCTGGCGCGAGTCCGGCTCCGGCGTGCGGCACGAGGTCGAGCGCGCGTTTGCGCGAGCCGGCGCGAGCGCGCGGGCCGCGTTGGAGTTGGCTGGTGTCGAGGGGGTGAAGGAGGCGGTGCGCGCCGGCATGGGCGTGGGCTTCGTGTCGGCGATGGCGATGCGGCATGAGGATGCGCGCCTGATCAGCGTGTCGCTGGCGCCGCAACCGCTGACGCGGCGTTTCTCGATCCTGGTCATGCACGGTTCGGCGGCGTCGCGCGCGGCGCTCAAATTCCTGGCCATATGCGGCATCGACTAGGGATAGTCTCTATGGCGCGATGTGCCGCCTGTGCGGACCATTTCTGCATCAATCAGGTGCAGACCTCGTGCCTTTTCGGTGCGGATTGGGGACCGGTTTTCAATCCGGCTTTACAAACGGATTGCGCCACCTCTGACTGCGCGAGACGTTGGCATGCCTGGGTTGTGCGGGGGACACCTGACCGGCATAGTTCAGAACTGCGCTGGCCGTCAAGGGCTCGCCATGGACAGGACTGCGCTGGCCGCCAAGGGTCCGACATGGCGGGACTGCGCTGGCCGCGTCAAAGGCTCGCCATAGATCAGGACTGTGCTGACCTTCAAAGGCTCGCCATGGACAGGACTGCGCTGGCCGTCAAGGGCTCGACATGGACAGGACTGCGCCGGCCAACAAAGGCCCGGCATGGACAGGACTGCGCTAACCTCAAGGACCCGGCATAGATTAAGACTGCGCTGGCAGTCGAGGATGAACAATGATCAAAACCCTGTTGCCGCTGGATGTGATGACCTACGGCGAAGCGATGGCGCTGTTCGTGGCGACTGAGCGTGCTCATGACCTTGCCCACGTCAAGCATTTCACCAAACGCATTGCCGGCGCGGACCTGAACGTCGCCACCGGGCTCGCGCGGCTCGGTTTCCGTGTTGGCTGGATCAGCCGCGTCGGCGCGGATTCATTCGGTCGCTATGTACTGGACGTATTGGCCCAAGAGGGGATCGATGCAACGCATGTGACGGTCGATCCGCGCTATCCGACCGGCTTCCAACTGAAAAGCCGAGCCGATGACGGCAGCGATCCGCAGGTCGAGCATTTTCGTCGCGGCTCGGCGGCAAGCCACCTGTCGCTCGACGACTATGCGGCCGACTACGTGCTCGGCGCGCGGCACTTGCACCTAACTGGCGTCGCCGCGGCCATCTCGGAAAGCTCCCGCGAGTTGGCATTCAAATTGGCCCGCGAAATGCGCGGGGCCGGCAAGACAGTGTCGTTCGACCCGAATCTGCGTCCGACGCTATGGCCGTCGCGCGAAGCGATGGTCGAGCAAATTAATGCGTTGGCGGCGCTCGCCGATTGGGTGTTGCCGGGCGTGGAGGAAGGCGCGGTGTTGACTGGTAGCGACGATCCGGCCGCGATCGCGCGCTTCTACATCGAGCGCGGCGCGCGTGGCGTGGTGGTCAAGCTCGGCGCGCACGGCGCGTACTATCGGCACGGCGATGATGAGGGCATCGTGCCGGGTGTCTACGTCGAGCGAGTGGTGGACACGGTCGGCGCCGGCGATGGCTTTGCGGTCGGGGTGATCAGTGCGCTGCTGCAGGGGCGCGCGGTCCGGCACGCAGTCGAGCGCGGCAATCGAATCGGCGCGTTGGCAATTCAGGTCATCGGCGACAGCGAAGGCTTGCCTACACGGGCGGCGCTGGATGCGCTTGAGCAGTGAGTGTCATCGTGCGCGATCGGCGTACAGGAATCGATCCTGCGTCCTACGCGACCGCCCAGCCGCGCCGGATCAGCGCCGCGCACAGAAACCGATAGGGCGGCTCACTGCGGCGCAACAGCGGCGGCACCACCCAGGGTGCGAGACGGTGAGCGAGCACGGCACACGCCATGCCGAGCAGCATGCCGCAGCCGACATCCAGCGGGAAATGGATGCCCGCATAAATGCGAGCCCAGCCAACCATGAGCCCGGCCAACGCCAAGGCCGCTCCGGCCACCCGAGTGCCGGTGTGCAGCAGTAGGCTGCAGGCGACTGAAAAGGCGAGCGTGGTATGGTCGCTGGGCAGCGATGCGTCATCAACGTGGGCAATCCATGCGTGCCCCAAGCCGATCGCGAACGGCCGGGGGTGGGGCCACATTGCCCCGATGATCTGGGCGATGCCCATGCCGAGCGCGGCGGCCAGTGCGGCTTCGACGAAATGGCCACGGCATGCTTGCGGGCGGCCGGTGGCAGTGGCGGAGGTCCCCTCGTGCGTTGGGCGCGCGCGGCTTGGCACGCGCAACCAGCCGGCGACGAGCGTCGCCGGCATGGCCCAGATCAGCGCATTCGCGCAAAACGACATCAACGCGTGCATCGCTGGCGACGGCGCGCTTGCGTTGAGTAACAGGAACAGCGTTTGATTCAAGGATTCCATTGATTGGCGCGGCACGATTTCAGAAATGACAAGCGCCCAAGGATATCGCAGTCACCTTAACGTGTGCTTAGGGCGGTGGCCACGGCAAGCTGGGCGCGGCGGCTAACGTCATAGGGCTGCTGCCCTCCCGACTTGCAGCGGCCTATTATGATAGCCTCGGCACTCTTTCGAAGCTCTTCATCCATGGCCCGTCCGCCTTTTCTCTTTAACGATCCGCTGCGTGAGCACCTTGCCCGCGTCGTCAGCGACCTGTTGCCGGAAACCGCCCACTTCACCGATACGCAGACCGAGGCCGGCCATCCGGCACTGCGCATTGACTGGACAGTCTCGCCCTTTTCGCGGCGGCATGCCAAGGTCAAGCTCGACGTGGTGTTCGTCGATTCGAGTCTGACGCGCTATGCGGCCGCGCCGCCCAACGAGCGTGCGCGGGCCGAAGCCGTGCTACGCGCCTACTTAGAGGCAGTGATCGGTTCGATGGAAGAGCAGTACGCGCTGGGCAAGGAGATCGAGCCGGTGTCTGAGGTCGAGCTCGGACGCGAGTTCGCATGACACGCGCGTCGCGGCCAGGGGCATGCTGGCTGCCTATATACGGGACAGCCGAAGCGGGAACTCATCCCGGCGTGAACGGCGGCCTGTCGGCAGCGGGGGTAGCGGGGGTAGCGGGGGTAGCGGGGGTAGCGGACGCAGCGGGACGGGCGGGTGCGAGGAGCCGATCTCGCAGCATACGCCGGTCTGCGTCGCATGGTGCACTGTTGTCGAAAATCAGCAGTTGGGGGTAGTCGGCCGGATCAGGCTCGAAACGTCGTTGGCGGTAGGTGTCCCAATGCGCGAGCTTGTATGCGTCATTAACGTTCGCGCGCCGCACGATGCGCTCGTGCGCGATATGTTCCGACACGCTGACCCAGACCCAGTGCACGTCGACATGCGCCGGCACGTGCAGCCACTCGCGATCGAAGATCCGCCGGTCGCGCACCTCCCGTGATAGCGGGCCGACGACAACCGCGCTGATGCCCAGCGACACGTTTTCGCGCGCGGTGTCGAGCAGCCCTTCGTATTCAGGGCCACGCAATGTCTGTAGATAGACTGGGCTGTCGCGGTCGTTCGGGTCGTGCGTGAGCGCCTGCATCGCGGCTGCGCTGTAGCGGCCGTACAGCGTGTCCTTGTCGAGCAGGCACAGCGGCTCACGCGTGGCCTCAAGCAACGCCGGAACCAGTTGCTTGGCCAGCGTGGTCTTGCCGGTGCCGGCGTGCCCGCAAAAGAAAAGTAATCGTGTCATCGTCGTGGCCGCCCGCAGCCCACCCGGTGCAGCGCGACTGGGCACGCGCGGGGTGGTTCATGCGGACCAGACCAGTCACGCCAACGACAGTCGCGACCGCTCAGCGAGTCGGATCGCATCCGCGCCAGGTTCCCTTCGCTTTCCAGCCACATCGCGTTGATCACGCCGAAGCCCAGCGCCACGCCGATACCTAGTATCCAGCAGAAGTACCACATTGCGGTTTCCTCCATTGGGTTGGATGCTGCCTCGTGGCCAGCCGCAGCGGGACGCAACGGTGCCCAATAAAGTCATGATGCCCGCGCAAGCGTGCGCATGCAAGCATCACGATGCGTGATGCGTGTTGTATGGTGTGTGATGTGTGGTGCAGTGAGCGGTATTAACCGTTCGCGATGTTCGACGGCGCCGCTTGTGGTGCGTGGCTCGCCGATGGAATCAGCAACACCGGTCGCTGCGCGAGCCGCAGCGTCTGTTCCGCCACGCTGCCTAGCACCAGTCGGCGCACGCCGCGCCGTCCATGGGTACCGAGCACGAGCAGGTCCGCGTTGAACGCTTGCGCCGCCCGCACGATACACTCGGCGATCCCTTCGAGGGACGATGTCGTCAATATCTGCGGCGTGCCAGCGATGCCTCGAGCACGCATCGCGTCAGCCGCCTCGTCGATCACCCGTTGACCTTCCGCGGTCTGCGCGCGCACGACGATTGACGGATCGTAGCCGGGCACCGAGTAGTAGAGCGGGACGTCATCGATGATGAAGACCGGCTGGAGCTGCGCGCCCTCGGACGCTGCCAGATCGAGCGCGGCGTTGAATGCATGGCGCGAGGTGTGGCTGCCGTCGATGGCCACAAGGATGCGGTGGTACATGCTGGCGTTCTCCTGGTGTGAGGGACCATTGGTGCGCCCGGGCGCGCGCACGCACCCTTGCATTATCGTCGTAAAGGCGGGCGCGCGCAGCGTGTGCTGTTCTCGGCGCTGAGAAATGGCCGCATATGGACCAGATCGCCCGCGTGCACATGCAGCGGCTCCAGCGTCTGGGCTGGCGTGCCTTCGCACCTGGGGTAGTCGCGTCAAACCGATGTGATATCAGACATCGTTATCGTAATCCTGCGTTCGCTTTGCCCCTTGTTTTGCCTGGCAAGACTCGATAGTCTTGCCGGTGGTATGGGGCGACTCGTGTTCGAACCATTGGTACAGGAAATCGTGACGCACTGGAAGGCCTGACGCGATGGCGCGCCGAAGCACGGAACTCGTCACGCCCGTGCCACTCGACGAAACGCGCAAGCCGGGCGGCGACCGCCGGCGCATCAGCATCATGCCGTATCACCTAATGCGGCGCATCGATCTCAATGCGCTCGTACACTGAGCAATCCGCAAAGCGGATGCATTCCACGCGGCGCGCGTGCGGCAGCAGACGCCACGACGCGGTAGACTTGCATCCGAAGCCCTTGGGGCGGTGCGAATGATTGAGGTTACGATGCAGCAACAACATTTTGACGAGGCCAGCGAATGCGCGGCACATATTGCCAGCGCGACGCTGCCGACCCGCTATGGGACTTTTGCGTCCCACGTGTTTCGCGTCAGGGGCGATGGCACGGAGCACCTAGCCCTGGTCATGGGGGAGGTGCGCACGCGCGAGGCGGTGCTCACACGGCTGCATTCGGAGTGCCTGACCGGCGACGTGCTCGGCTCGTTCCGCTGCGATTGCGGTGAGCAGCTGGACGCGGCGCTGCGCCAGATCGCGGCTGAAGCGGCAGGCGTGCTGCTGTATCTGCGCGGACACGAAGGACGCGGCATCGGATTGTCGAACAAGATTCTCGCGTACGCACTGCAGGAGCAGGGCCGCGACACGATCGATGCAAACCGGGACCTCGGGCTGCCCGATGATGCGCGCGAATACGATTCAGCCGCGAGCATCCTGCGCTGGCTCGGCGTGTCGTCGGTACGATTGATGAGCAACAATCCGGACAAGTTCGACACGCTACGGCGCCATGGTATTCCCGTGCATGACCGCGTCGACCTCGCCATCCCAATGCGCGAGGAAAATGAACGCTATATCTGGACCAAGCGCAAGCGCTTTGGCCACTATTTCAGCGAGAACGAATAATGTACGAGCTGGCTCTGCGAGGTGCTCATCTGTTATTGAACGTGAGCGAACTCATGCATCAAGCTGCGCAGGACTTCATCCCGACCGGAGGCGCGGCGGACAGGTTCGCACTGATCGAGTGCGTGAACGCGTCCACGAAAGAAGTGAATGGTGCAATCGATGACGCTCTGTCGTTTATCGCAGGATTGAACAAGCGTATTGGGGCGACGACGGGGAGCAAGCCATAATGGGGGTGACCGACAAGGTCTGGGACGTGCTTACGGCTGTGATCAAGATGAATGACAAGGGTGTGTCGCTTGCCGGTGCAGTCAAAGCGCCGCAGGCGAAGATTGAGCGCCTCACCGAGCGCGTGATTTGCCCAGAAGCGACACTGGGATTGTTGTTGGGCGCAGATGCACAGAGCAAGAAGCTGCCGCGCTCGTAAGCAGGAAAACAAGGCAGGGGAATCGTTGTTTAGACCGGCACGCCATGACCACGCTTGACGAGGTGTCTGCACTGTCAAGCCCTGGCTCACTGCTGTCGCCGCACGCCCACGTGGTGGCTTCGTATGACTTAGAGGTGACCGGCAAGCGGGCGCAGGGCTACCGGCCGTTGTCGGCAGTCAGCTGGATCCGCAATGCGAATGCGGCGCCCTTCACGATTGACTATCGCCAGCCAACGCATTTGCATCTGATCAATGGCATGGGCGTCACGCTCGGCGACTCGATCATTGGATTGAGCGCGCTCGATGCAATCCGACGCCTGTATCCGTCGTTGTCGGTGACGATCTACCGGCCCGCCCATGCGCCGGATTACGTGAAGCAACTGTATGCATTGGCGGCACCCCGCTTCGGCGGCGTGATCGACTTGCCGGTGCCGCTCGACTCGATTCCGGCAACCGAGCTTGCCATCGACGTTGGCAACCATCTTTTCTGGCCGGGCTTCGCGACCCGGCCAATGATTGATTTTTTCTTGTTCGCGCTCGGCATGGCGCCTCACGCCGTGCCCGCGCGGTACAAGGCGAACGAATGGCTCACCACGCTGCCCTTACCAGCCCCCGGTGGGGCGTGGCGTGCGCGTGGCTACACGTTGCTTTGTCCGGAGGCGAGCACGCCGGTGCGCAGTATCCCGGCCGCCGTGCGCGTGTCGATCGTCGATGAGATGTGGCGTACTTTCGGCTTGCCGGTGCTGGGCTTCGGCGCGCTGGAGCACGAGCACTATACGGATATTGCCGCGCTGTCGCCCGATACGGCGAGCTTTCTGAGTTGGATCGCCCATGCCCGCCACGTGGTGACGTCCGACACAGCTGCGGTACACGTGGCGGCAGGCTTTGGCGTGCCGAGTACCGCGTATTTCACGACGATTGCACCGGCGCTGCGCGTGCGTGACTATCCACACTGCGAGGCGTTCGCGCTGGACGTACCGGAATTGGATGAGATGCATGCGAGCGGGCGGGAGGCGGACTTGCGTCGGGTCGAGCGCGCATACCAAGCATGGCATGCGGCCCGCGGCAACTGGTTGGCACCCCGTGGTCGCGCGCCGGGGCAATCGGTGCTAAGCCAATGGATGACGAGCCAACCAAAACTGACCCTGCCAGAAATGACGCCGAGCGGGCTCGGCTCGCCGGCGACGTCGGTCCACAACCCGTAGTCGCGCATGAGTCGGTACACAGAGTCGGCGTTGCACGTGCAGGGCGAGACCGAGTTGGCCGCCAAGCGGGCCGCACGATGGACGCGATCACGCTGGCGGTGCAAACGTCTGCTTGTTGTTATTGGCGCGAGCGTATCAGAAGCGCATCCCAACGCCGATGCCTACCACCAGCGGATCGATCTTCAATGAACCAAGCTGCGTGTCGCCGATCGATGCGCTGGTGCGCATCCAGATCTTCTTGATATCGGCGTTGACGAAGATGCGCTTGGTCATTTGCACGTCCACGCCAGCCTGTAGCGCCGGGCCGAAACTGGAATGCTTGATTGACACCGGCGTGTCGCCCGCATGCAGCCCATCGTTATAGAAATAGGTGTAGTTCAACCCGGCGCCCACATACGGGCGGATCGTGCTGCCCGGATTGAAATGATATTGCAACAACAACGTAGGCGGCAGCACGTTGACACCACCCAATGCGCCGATGTTGGATGTAACCTGGTGCCGTGATGTTCCAAGGATCAACTCGATGCCGATGTTGCGTGTTGCCATGTACGTGAAATCGAGTTCCGGAACGATCGCATTGTTGACCCCGGTGCCAAGTTGGCCGAGTGTGCCGCCGGCCGACACGTTGGGCTGAATGCTGATCGCGCGCAAGCGGGCCAAGATATCACCTTGCTCGGCATGGACGGGCGCCGTGAACAAAACGGGCGCCGCGAGCAGCATGCCGGCTGCGATACGATAAAGTGCGTTCATGGTGTAGTCCTCTTGTGCAATGTTGTGGGTGAGCCATGCATATTGTCGAACGGGCGTTCACGCCCTGTATTGACGTGAGTCAATACCCGTGCGCTTGCTGAGGGATGGGCCGCCGCAAGCCGGGATCGGTGCTCAGTTTTTTTCCATGGTTGCCGCCACAAACGCTTGGACGAGTGCGGATGCATTGCTTCGGTACAGCATCGCAACGGCAGTGGTATTGCCGGTGCCGGCAAGCCGAATGAAGCGCACGCCTGCTGGCGCGATCAAGCGCATGCTTTCCGCGACCAGCGATACGCCGAAACCCGCTTCGATCAGACTCAGTTGTGTTGTCTTGCGTGATGTCACGCGAGCCGAACGCGGAAAGTAGCCGTTTTTCATGCACAATTCCGCGACACGAAAACTGAGCCCGCCTCGTTCGTGATGCGGCAGTGATACAAACGGCTCCTCGCGTAGCTCGGCAATCGAGACGGCTTCGCGTACCGCAAGCGGATGCGTGGCGCTGACGGCAAGCATCAGTGGCTCTGAATAAAGCTCGTCAACTCGCACACCGGGAAATTCTAGGTGAACAGGCAGTCGTACAAAGCCGACATCGTTCACGCCTTGCTCGATACTCGCCATCTGCTCTTCTGACGGCATTTGGGACACCTGCACTGAAACGTGCTCGTTGGCGTCAAGATAGCATCGAACGCGTTCCAGCAAGGGTCCAGCCAATGGCACCGAGCTTGAATGGACTAGGCGGATGATGCCTTGTTCGCCACGATCCGCATGACGCGTCTGCACAAGCGTTTCATTGAGGTTGAACAGTAGACGCTTTGCGCCATCATACAGCGCCTTTCCAGCCCGGGTCAGCTCAATCCGGCGCGCACCGCGCACGAGTAGCTGCACTTGTGCCGTTGCCTCTAGCTCCTTGATCTGCCTGCTCAATGCGGATTGCGCGATGAAAAGCCGCTCGGCGGCAAGGCTGTAGCTGCCCGCCTCGACGATTTCCACAAAGTAGCGCAGCTGCCGTAGCGACATCATGCTCCATGCCTCATTGAGATAGCACTTTGCCAAAATTATATTGGTTGGCCCAAATTCAGCGAGATATATTGCCTGCGGATTTGGCGGTTAGACCAAATAACTGGTCTGATAAATAAGGGTCACAATGGATTCTGTGGTTTTCCCCTATTTCGAGTGGCCGGTAGATAACACCAAAATAGCAATCAATCAAGGGATCACAATTGATATTTGATCTGACTGTAACGCATGTGTTCATCGTATGGCTAGGGATCGCATTAGCGTATGTCGTGTTTGGTATGACTGGGTTTGGCACTGCACTGGTGGCCAGTCCGCTGTTGGCCCATTTCATACCGGTATCGCACATTGTTCCGCTGCTTGCATTGCTGGATTTTTGTGCGGCCACCACGAATGTGGTGCGAGACGGCAGAAAAGCCGAGCTTGACGAATTGAAGCGACTGGTTCCTTTGATGGTTGCCGGCAGCGGAATCGGTGCGGTGATCTTGTTGGCGACGAAACCGGATCTGCTGTTGCTGCTACTTGGAATTTTTGTGATGGGTTACGCGGCATACTCGCTAAGTGGCTATCGACCAATGACACAATTGCGTTCATGGTCGTCGGTGCCTTTTGGCCTTGTGGGCGGCATTTTCAGCGCGTTATTTGGCAGTGGCGGTTTTATTTATGCGATTTACTTGCAGGGGCGGCTTGAAAACAAGGAGCATATCCGCGTCACGCAAACCACGCTGATTGGCTTGTCGACGCTCACCAGGCTGGTGATGTTCCTGGCGGCCGGCGTCTATGCCAACCGCAGCCTGCTACTGCTCGCGGTGCTGCTCGCGCCAGGCATGCTGGCTGGTGTGTGGATGGGACGCCACATCACGCTGAAGCTCTCGCGTGAGCAATTCGTCAAGCTGGTGAATAGCGTCATTCTTGTATCCGGCGTGTTTTTGCTGGTGCGGTATTTTTCGTCAATTTCATAGGTTATACCCGGTAGGATCGGGCGGTTCCATGGCGCTGTAGGCCGTCGCGGTAAGACTCAACGTTACCAGGAGTATCCATGACTCAAAGCACATCCGCGGCATTGAAGTTGAAAGCCGCCGAGCAGGACGAAATGTTGACGGCTGACGAGTATCTCGCCAGTCTCGACGACGGCCGTGAAGTGTTCATCTATGGTGAAAAGGTTCGATCCGTCACGCAGCACGTGGCGTTTCGCAACAGTGCGAGGTCAATCGCTCGGTTGTACGATGCACTGCACGCACCGGCGTCCCGAGACACCATGACGACATTGGATCCGTCCGGGTATCGCACGCATCGCTATTTCACCCCAGCGCGTTCGGCCGACGACTTGCTGCAGGCCCGCGCCGCAATCGCACACTGGTCGCGGCTGTCATATGGCTTCATGGGGCGCACGCCCGACTATAAGGCGGGTTTTACCGCAACGTTGCTGTCCGATCCTGACTTCTACGACCCGTTCCGCGATAATGCGGTCCGCTGGTATCACGAGACGGCGCGCAAGGTGCTGTTTATGAACCATGTCCTGGTGAATCCACCGGTGGGCCGGGCCAAGGCGATTGACAGCATGCGTGACGTCTATCTGCATGTGGAGAAAGAGCGTGACGACGGTATCGTCGTGCGTGGCGCCAAGATGGTAGCGACCAGTGCGGCGATCTCGAATGCCACGTTCGTCGCACAGAACAGTGCAACGCAGTACCAGCAGGGGCGGGAGGAGGATTTTGCGCTGTGCTTTATTTTGCCGATGGGCACGCCAAACTTGAAGATTGTTTGTCGGCGCTCATACGAAGCGTCGTCGTTGAGTCCATTTGACAATCCGTTGTCCAGCCGTTTTGACGAGAATGATTCGGTGCTGATTTTTGATGGCGTATTCGTGCCATGGGAAAACGTGTTGATCTACCGGGACATACCGAAGGCGCGCAGTTTCTATTCGGCCTCGGGATTCCTGAACCGTTATCCGTTGCAATCCGGCACGCGGCTCGCGGTCAAATTGGATTTCCTATGCGGCGCGTTGGTTAAGCTGCTCGAATCGAACGGCAGCTACGAATTCAGGGGCGTGCGCACGAAGGTGGCCGATGTGGTTGGCTGGCGCAACGCGATGTGGGCGATGACCGAAGCGATGTGCATTGCGCCGCAAAAGCGCAGCGACGGCTCTGTCGTACCGCGACTCGAAGCGGCGGCGACCGTGCGGTACTTCGGCGCGCAGGTGATGACCCACATCAAGCCGATTTTCGACACGATCCTCGGTGGCTCGCTGATCATGCAGGTGGCCAGTTCCGCGGACATGCGCAATCCCGCATTGCGTGGGCTCATCGATACATACTTTCAAGGCACCGATTCGAGCGCACAGGAGCGGCTCCAGCTTGTGAAGTTGCTGTGGGACGCGATCGGCAGCGAGTTTGGCGGCCGGCACGAGCTTTATGAGTACAACTATGCAGGTAACCATGAGCAGGTACGGCTGGACATGCTGAACCATTCCACCGCATGTGGCGCGATCGACCAATGCAAGTCGCTCGTCGAGCAGTGTCTTGCCGATTACGACGTCAATGGCTGGCGCGATCCGTCATGGCAGTATGACGGCCAACGTGAACCCGACCTATTTGCGTGATGAGGCGAATAATGATCTATTCTGGAAAGTGGGACCGGGACGCCCTCGACTACCGGGCGCTGCGCGACCAATGGCACGTGGTCGCCCGCTCGAACGATGTGGCGCGCGATATGCCGTTTGCTGTGCGCTTGCTGGGCGAGGACTTGGTGCTGTGGCGGGACCATACCGGCATCAACGCGTGGCTCGATTATTGCGGCCACCGTGGCGCGCGACTTTCGCTGGGCTGCGTGCGCGACGGAGAAATTGAGTGCCCTTATCATGGATGGCGTTATGCGTCGTCGGGACAATGTACGAAAGTACCTGCGCATCCGGACCAAACGCCTCCTGCGCAGCGGCTTGTCCGCGTGTACCGTGTCACTGAGCGCTACGGACTAGTCTGGGTCTGTGTCGGACAACCGGCGCTTGATGTGCCGCCGTTCCCCGAATGGGATGACGCGAGTTTCCGCAAGGTGTATGCGGGACCTTACCACTATCGGGCGAACGCCTTGCGCTCAGTGGAGAACTTCCTCGATGCTTCGCATTTTCCTTTCGTGCATGCAAACCTGAACGGCGATCCAAATTGTCCCGATAAAATTGAGGACTACGAAGTGAAAATGACGCAAAACGGACTTGAAACATCGGAAATCGAGGTATTTCAGCCGTATGGCGATCACCGTGGGATCCCGGTTAACGCTCGTTATACCTATCACGCTTTTCGGCCCACGACCGCTTATTTCTCGAAGAAGACCGGCGTGACTGAACGCTTTTGCACGTTTCTGAATGCGACGCCCGTTGATGAGGACGAGTGCGTGATACAGCTTATTGTGGCGATTAACTTCGGTGAAAACTTGAGCGACGCACAAATTCTCCAGCGCCAGGACCGGGTGTTTGAACAGGATCGCCACATCGTCGAATCGCAGCGTCCCTATCGGCTGCCACTGGATCTGCGCGAAGAGATGCATGTGCGCAGCGACCGCCTCGCGGTGGAGTATCGACGCTGGTTGCGTGCGCTAGGTGAGGCTGCAACAGCGCATTGCGGTGTGCGCCAGTCTGCTGGCATGCAGCAGCATGCCAGCAGTGAGCATTCAAAGGAGTCGTATCATGCATAAGCAGACGCTAGACGCATTGTCCATGCTCGAGCATTGTGAGTCTAATGCCCGTACGTATGCGCGCTCGATCACTCGCGTCCTCACGCGAGCAGAGCTTGCGACAGTCTACGATAGTGAAGGCCGTCAGTATTTGGACTGCCTCGCGTGCGCCGGTGCGTTGCCGTTGGGACACAATCACCCGTACGTCATGGAGCGGGTCAGCCAGTTTCTCGCATCGGGCCACATCCTGCAGGCATTGGACATCGCGACGCCGGCGAAGATTGAGTTTGTCGAGGCGTTATATCGCGTATTGCCGCCGCAGTTTGCCAACGATGCCAAGCTTCAGTTTTGTGGGCCGACCGGCTCCGACGCGGTCGAGGCGGCGATCAAACTATTCAAGACGGTCACAGGCCGGCGGTCGGTACTGGCATTTCATGGCGCGTATCACGGCATGACGATGGGCGCGTTGAGTCTGATGGGCAACCGGGGGCCGAAAGAAAGCGTGGCCGGGGCGATGGCGGAAGTGCATTTTTTGCCTTATCCGAATGCTTATCGATGCCCGTTCGGCGTGGGCGGTGCACAAAGCGATGCGTTGTCGTTGACGTATATCCGCCATCTTCTTGAGGATCCGGAGAGCGGCATCACGAAGCCCGCACTGATTCTGTTGGAAGCGGTGCAGGGCGAGGGTGGCTGCATTCCGGCCAGTGCCGACTGGTTGGCCGGATTGTCTGAGCTGGCGCTGCGTCATCAAATTCCGCTTGTTATTGATGAGGTGCAGACCGGCTTCGGTCGTACCGGCACCATGTTCGCGCATGAGGTGGCGGGCATCATACCGGACGCGATCGTCATGTCTAAGGCAGTAGGCGGTGGTTTTCCACTGTCCGTGCTTGCCTATCGGCGCTGCTACGACGGCTGGCGACCTGGTGCCCATGCGGGGACGTTTCGCGGCAACCAGATCGCACTGGTTGCGGGTGCCGCCACGCTCGAATTTCTACGCTCGCACGGCATCGCGCAGCAGGCAGCTGAGCGCGGGGCCAGGCTGCGCGCCGGCCTCGAATCGTTGCAACAGCGCTACACGTGTATCGGCGACGTGCGTGGCCGCGGCCTGATGCTCGGTGTTGAGATCGTTGATCCGCACGGTCCGCTGGATGCGCGCGGATTGCCGCCAGCAGCAGGGGAGCTGGCGCGGCGCATCAAGCATGCTTGCCTGGACGCAGGCTTGATCATTGAGACGGGAGGACGTCACGGTGCGGTGCTGCGGCTGCTGCCGCCGCTGATCATTACAGAGGCTGAAACGGACGAAATACTCGCTCGTCTTGGACGAGCGTTGTCGACGGTGACCAGCGCGGTGGATGCGTCGTTGCTTACCCCCGCCGGCGTTAGCCGCAACGCTCACATTCCTGTATCGGAGACCTTATGAAAGCAGGACACGACGCCGCCACGGCGCTTGAACCTTGCGTTCACGATGTGATTGGAATCGGTTTTGGCCCCGCCAACATTGCGCTTGCCGTAGCGATCGAAGAGCTGACCGACGGCCTCGACGTTTTATTTCTCGAAAAGCACGATGCGGCGTACTGGCAGCAGGGCATGCTGTTGGAGGAGTCGGACATTCAGAACCATCCGCTGCGCGATCTGGTCACGCCGCGCAATCCACGCAGTCGCTATTCGTTCACCAATTTCCTGTTCGAAAACGGGCGATTATTCGAGCACTTGAACCTCGGGCTGTCGTTTCCATTGCGGATCGAGTATGCGCAGTACGTGCAGTGGGTGGCCAGCTTCTTCGCGCATCAAGTTCGCTATGGCGTAGACGTGACGTGCATCGAGCCGGTCATCGACGCGCGTTCTGGACTACTGGAGGGCTATGCAGTGCGCGATTGCACCGGCCGCACATGGCGGGCCCGCTCGGTCGTCGTCGCGCCGGGGCGTACACCGAACGTGCCGGTGCAGTTCGCCGGCTTTGACGATCCGCGCATTGTCCACTTAAATGATTATCTCTTTGCGCTGCGACGGGCGTGTGACGGCGGACGCAAGCCGCGAATCGCGGTCATTGGTGGTAGCCAGAGCGCAGTGGAGATTTTGCTGCACGCGTACGGTACCGGCTCGTGCACTTCGGTTGTCGGCATCACGCGTAACTTTGCGTTCCGGCAGAAGGACACGAGCCCGTTTTCTGACGAGGTTTATTTTCCTGAATTTGTCAAAACATTCTTTTTTGCGGACCAGGCAACGCGCAATCGGTTGCGCGCGGAACTGATGCCGACCAATTATGCTTCGGCGGACAAGGACGTACTCGATTCGCTGTACGTCAAGCGCTACGTGAACCGGATATTGGGACGCGAGGGTCTAGTGATACGGACCAATACGTACGTCGACGCTGTGACGGCCACAGAAGACGGGATTCGCCTGGCGCTCGTCAACTCAGTGAGTGGTGAACATGCGCTCGATTGCTTCGACCTGGTTGTTCTGGCAACGGGCTTTCTTGACATTGGCGACGGTCCACGCTATGAGCCCTATCCACCGCTGCTGCGGCAGCTGGCGCCGCTGCTCGACTTGAGCCGCGGGCACCTGGACGTGTCGTTCGACTACCGCGTGCATTTCTCGTGTGCCGTGGCGCCGGATGCATCGTTGTATCTAAACGGGTTATGCGAGTCATCCCACGGCATGGGAGACTCCGGCTCGTTCAGTCTGCTGGCGTTGCGCTCCGAGGCCATTGCGCGCTCGCTCTACGCGCAGCTGTCACGCCCCGTGGCATACGCCGGCTCGCATGCAGTCGCGTCTTCTGCCACGGCCATTGCGGCCATCCATGATACGGACAAAAATGGAACTTCTAGCGAATCAACCCGTTTCGTTTCATTATGATGCGTTCCGCTTTACTGATCCGGAGCGGATCGACGCGATCATCGATAGCTTTCCGCTTGCGTTGATCGTCAGTACGGACGCGGGACTACTTCACGCGAGCCATGTCCCGCTTTTTCGCGAGCGCCAGTCGCGCAATCTATTCGGCCATGTCGATGCGGCCAACCCTCAGTTCTGTGGTGTCAACACGACGCGTGCGCGCATCGTATTCACCGGACCTGACAGTTATATCCCGCCCGAAGCGTACGTGACACGGCAACTTCCGACGTGGAACTACGTGGCCGTCCATCTGGTGGGCTCCGTGCATGTCGTGACCGACCTGGCGCAGAAGATTGAGGTGTTGCGCGAGACAGCGGCCCGCTTGCAGCGCGGCGATGCGCAATGGCAGTTTGATGCGAATGATGAACGGGTGGCGCGGTTCGCGCCGGGCGTGCTCGCGTTGCGCGTGCACGTCGAGCATGAGGAGGCGCGCATCAAGCTTTCGCAGGACAAGGCCTTAGAGGACCAGTATGCGGCGCTCGACTGCCTGCTGTCCACGCGTGCGCGTAGTCTGCGGCCGCTGTTGGAGACATTTCTGCCGCCACGGGAGGAGGCCGCGCATGCTCGATGACGCGCAAGTCGTAGCCTCGCTTCGCAGCAGCGGAATTGAGCCAGACGCAAGCCAGCGACGGGCGATCGAAGCGTTATGCATGCTGCTTGTGACACCGGGCCGGCGCTGGTTAGGTGCGCGGCACCGGTTGCATGGCGTGTATTGCTATGGTCTACCCGGACGCGGCAAGAGCATGGTCGTCGATGCGGTTTTTCAGCTCGCGCGAGGATCCAAGCGGCGGATTCATTTTCATGAGTTTTTGCGGGACATCCATTGCAGGCTGGTGAAGGCACCGCGCAGCAGCGATCGGCTCGCGGACGTCGCGAAGGCTTGGCTGCATGGCGTCGATCTGCTGTGCTTTGATGAATTTCACGTGCATGACATCGCTGATGCGTTTCTCATTGGGCGCTTTCTGACGACTGCTATCGCCGAGGGCGTGCGTATTGTGCTCACATCGAACTATGCGCCGGACGATCTGCTGCCGAACCGGGAATACCACACGCGTTTCGCACCGACGATCGACATGATCAAGCGTCATTTCACGATCGTGCATTTCGATGGACCGCGCGATTACCGGTTCAGTGATGCAGATATCGCGCAGCCCCGGTTTTTTTCACCGCTTGCGCTGGCTCGCGAGCCGTTGCGCGGCATTTTCGTCGCTCGGGAAGGCGAAGCTGCGCTGCAACCTGGCGTTGTGGAGTTGGCGGGTCGGCCGTTGCCGGTGAGCGCCGCGGGGGAGTCAACGGTGTGGGCGGATTTCGACGTGCTTTGCATGGCGCAGCGTTCACATATCGATTACCTGGCGCTGGCTGATCGCTGGCGATGGGTCATCATCGACAACGTCCGCGCGACGGCACTGGATAATCCCGATACATTGCAGCGTCTGGTGTGGTTGATCGACATCCTGTACGACCGCAAGTGTGGTGTCTGTCTCGCGTCGGACATTGCAATCAGTGATGCGCTTGATGGTCTCGAAGGTGCGCATGATCTATCGAGGACAGTCAGTCGCCTTGCCGAGATGCAGTCTCGTGCCTACGCTTGTTTTACCAAAAATCCACTAGCCATTTCTTAGGATAACTGGTCATGCCACTCATTAAAATTGAAGAGCAGCGGCCGCGCACAGCGGACGAGAAGGCTCGACTCGTCGACTTGCTGTTCAGCGTACTGCGACACACACTGGGTGTCAGCTCGAACGAATTGCAAGCGAGATACCAGACGTTCGAACCGGAGGATTTTTATCCGCCGGCGGGCACCGGCGAGTATTTGGGGATCGAGATCACACTGTTCGCCGGCCGCTCACTCGATGTCAAGCGTCGACTTTACGAGCGCGTTGTCGCAGAGGTTGCGAAGGCCCGCCAGGTTGATCCATCCCGCATCCTAGTCCTGTTGCGTGAAGAGCCGCTCGATAACTGGGGGTTACATGGCGGTCATGCCGCCACGGACCTGAAGTTCGATTACGCGATTGCGATATGAAAGGCGATGAACCCGGCTCGGCAGATGCCGATGCCGGATCGACGCATGTGCCGGCGGACACTTTCCCGTCAGCTGGCATTGCGTTCTGGTGTCAAGGCACCGGCCTTGTCGTGTCCGCCGTCGATCGACGACAGCTCGCTTCCCCGACGTTATGGCGCATGCTGGAGGCAGCGCGGCGATCGCTTCAAGGTGCCGCTTGCGCGGCGGCAGCCTCCGGCTCTGACGGTGGTGACGAGCATGCGTTTGATGCGGCTGATGAGTAATTAGCGCTATCGCGAGCCGGCGCGGTCATTGCAGCATAAACGGCCGCGGCGAAACAAGGCGGCGCGCCTTAGGCAGCCAAAGCAGATTTAGAACGGCCCTGATTTGAGGGTAGCCTCACCGATATTCTCGGCGCACCAGAATATCGGGACTCCCTCCGTGATTTGCGTGTATAGTGACCGATGTCCCTTGTCGAGGAGCGACTATGTCGACACCGCTGCGACTTCTATACAAGGGGTTCGAGCTTCGTCCGCTTGTTTTCGCGCGCCAATTCAACCGTTTCGACGGTCACTCGCGCTATGCCGAAGGTTATGACGTTGCCGTGCGCATCTGTCGTCTGGGAACAGACGGCGTCGCGGGCACGGGCCGCGTGTTCAAGGTAGACCAGGAACATGTGTTTGCCGATTTCGGCGTGGCCCGACGCGCCGCTTGCCAGCAAGGACAAGACATCATCGACGGCAAGGTGGACGGCGCGTCGGTGATCGACATGTGAGGGGCCAGCCGTTAGTGGCTTTGGCTGATGTTTTGCACGAGCATGCGGCACCTTTGGTTTCGCACAGGCGTGCGGTGCCTTTTTCTCCCATTGAACTCAAAGGAATGATTTGACCACTGTTATCCCGAAGCCCAATGAGCCCGTCGAGGTTGCACTCCGGCGTTTCCGTCGTTCGATCGAAAGCACTGGCTTGATCAAAGAGTTGCGTGCCCGCACGGCATATGAAAAGCCCACCACGGAGCGCAAGCGGAAGAAGGCGGCCGCCGTAGCGAGATTGCGCAAGCAGATTCGCCGCTCTTTGCCACCCCGAAAGTTGTACTGACCCTATCGCGCGCGGCGAGTGTTCGGTGCGCGCACCTAGTACAGTACGAGTGACACGCCACTTCACCGCGCGCGTGCACGGCGTGCGTGCATTTTGCACGCGTGACACGGACGGTTTGGGAGAGCGCTTCTATACGGCGGGACGCGAAGGTCATTCTCGTGTCCGCCAGCGGTGCAGCCGGCCTTGACTGACCATGACCCGTGTCCAGCGCGCAGCGGGCGAGGCTGGGCAATTGATCGGCGCGCCAGGACTCGCTTCTAGGGTTTAGTCCTCCCTTTCGAGCGGAATGCTACCGGTTCGGGGATGTGCTTGCGTCCGGCCCGCTCGGCTGCTTGGCCGTTGAGCGCGCATCGATCACAAAGTTGCGCTGTGGATTGGCCAACTCGATGCCCCGTTGCGTGAAGCGATCCAAAATGCGCCGGTTGAATTCACGCTGAACCGGCCAGCGACGGGTATCGCGGCACGCGATCTGACCGACCAGCGTAATGCTCGCGCCATCGATTTGGTCGATGCCCCAGAAGCTGAAGTCGGACAAGATGCCATCCTTGAACTGGTCATCGCTGCGCAACTCGGCGCCGATCTCGACCAGCGTCTGGATCGCATACTGGACGTCTGCCCCTGCTGCGATCACCACCTTCACTGCGGCGTTGCCGATGCCGCGATTGGTGTTGTTGACCGTCGTGACAGAGCTGAATGGCACCGTGTACAGCGAGCCATCGCCGCCGCGCAAACGGACAGTGCGAATCGACAAATATTCGACAGAGCCCGATACGCCCGCGACTGTCACCCAGTCGCCGACCTGCATCGCGTTTTCCATCAATAGAAAAATGCCGGTGATGAAGTCTTGCACCAGCTTTTGCGAGCCGAATCCAAGCGCGACGCCAAAGATGCTCGCGCCGGCCAGCAGGGGGCCCGTGTTGACGCCAATTTGGCTCAGCGCAGTGAGCCCAACGATCATCAGGATCGCGATGAACAGCGTGGTACGCAGCATCGGCAGCAGCGTGCGCAGCCGCGCCGCCCGGATCACGTCGCCGGCCGCCGTCCACCGCTCGAGCCGACGCTCGACTCCCACGTTCGCGATCTCCCAGACTAACACTGCGATTAGCGCCGCGATCGAGATCGTCACCAGCGCCGAGCCAAGTCGGTTGCCGATCGGATTGTAGACAAGAAACGTGCCGACGTGCAGCCCCCATATCGACAGCAGCACCAACACAGTTGCCACGCCGATCACTACGGACAAGACTTTGCGCAACAGCGGATAATAGCGGTACACACGCCGACGTCCGACGCTGGAAGTGCTGTCGTCTACGTCTTGTCCAAACACGCGTCCGAGCGCGCCGAATACAACAATGGCAACGACGCGTGCGGCGAGCAGCACCGCGAATGACAGCCCGCCCAGGTGCAATACCATCTCGTAGCCGTTGTGCACGTCGAGCGCCCAGACCAGCCACAGCGCGAGGATCACGAATACCGTTGAGCTTGCCCAGATGTCCGCCAGCCAGTGGCCCAGGTACGCGAGCGCTGGCCGTTTCGTGAAATAGCCACGGATCGTTCGCGCCACTGGCACCCGGCATTGCAGGATCGCAATCGCCGCCATGATGTGTACCGCCAGCGCGACTAGCTTGATCAGTGCCAAATGCGCTTCCTGCGTCATGCCGAGCCGGCCAGCAGCGCCCGCCAATGCTCCGCCGGCTCCTGCGACGACTACCATCCGAGTCATCCAGCCTTGCGCAAACGACGCCCAGCGATCCCGCAAAGGAAGTAGCCGCAGGTGGGGCGCGTTGGGCGCAAAGAAGAATGCACAGGCGAGCAACACCGCCCGGCCAATCACGTACGCGTCAACGACCACGCCCACCGAGCTTGCCGCCTGCGCGTTGGAACCGCCCCACACGGACAGCAGCATAGACGCACACAGCGCAAACGCAGCCAACGGCACCGCCCCAAGCGATAAGTGGACCAGCGCGCAGGGTAGCACTTGCAGGCGATTCCAATGATGTGCCGCGTGCGACGCGGACGCTCGCGGCGCGCCTGCGTCGCCGGGCTGGGTGTCAATTTGGGGCGATGGGGCAGGCGGCTCATGCGGTGTGGCGTGATGGGGCGCCAGCGCGCTGTGTGAGTGCCGTACTGCCCGTCGCACCAGCCATTCGAGCATGAGTGACGGCACCAGCGCGGCAAGTAGCAGTTCCAACAGTCCTAGCAACGCATGCCTGCCTTGTGAGCTGGATAAATGCCACGCCCACCATTGACGTACCGACGGAAAGTCGAGCAATGCCGAACTTGACAGGCGCACGCGCTGCCCGAAAGTGGAAGCGGATTGCGCAATGTGCCGCGATAACTGTGTTACCAGTCCATCCGCGTCGAGCGCCTTGGCCAACGACCCAGCCGGAACGCTGGCGGCCGACGGCATACTCGCAGCGACGGCAGAGGGAGGCGCGGCTGGGCTTGCCAGCGTACCCGCCGCGGCGATCGCCCGCAGCGTGTCCTCAAACTGCGCGCGGTGCTGAGGATCGTTCAACACTTGTAGAGCGGCACGCGCCTGCTCTGGCGTGAGCGCGACCACGGCGCTGCTCGCTGGCGTGGCCGGCTTGCCAGATGACGGTGACGCAGCGGCGCTAGGAGTGGGCGCCGCGCTGACTCGCACTGCGACAGACAAAGCGACCACCATCACTGTGAATACGGCTGCAAGCCAGGCAAGCTGACGGGCGGACTGGCAAAGTGGCGGGTGGAAAGAAGCGGGCATGACAGTGATTCGAAAAAGCACAGATCGACTACGACAGCGTTGGCGCAGAGGAATTCAACCTCGACGCCATTGCAGGCCGATGCAGCAACATGTCGATGTCCTGTTGCTGCGGTACGCTGCTTTGCAACATTTTTGAACATGGTGGCCGCAAAGCCAGTGTCTTGATAGAAAGCGGCCTAGCCGGCAGTCTGCCGGTTCAGATTTTCCATCGGGTTTATTCGGTTCGTGCGGTCCGAGCTTGCGAATGATCCGGTGACTGAGGAGCACAACCGAAAATCGGCAGACAGGTCATGGCTGTTAATCTGGCCAACTTCTCAGCCAGGGCTCATTGTCTTGGATGCGCGCCTGGGCGGGTTTGGAAAACTGGTTGGCTTTCATAAAGCGCATGATTTCGCTCTTTGCCACTTTCCATTGGCGATTGTTCAGGCTATATAGCACATATTCTTTCCGAAGTTCGCTTAGTACTTTCCATAAAGTAATTTCATCCACACCGTTCAGTAGACGCAGTCCCTGTTGCCACACCCGCTTTGACAGCGAGTCGCTCATAAATTGAAGACAGGAGATTATCCCGATTGCCGCCTGCGTGCGCTGCGCTGCAGGCACGCGCGCCAAATAGCGCTCGAGTAACGCAAGTTCCTGCGTCTGCTGCTTAGGCGATAACCCCAAAAGCCCTGCAGGCAAATACTGCAGTGAGATTCCCCACTGGTCGTCGGACAGCGACAGCGCCCAATCACGCATCTGCACATACCGCGCGGGTTGTTCCGCTTCCGACAATACCCAAAGGCTGTTTGACAACGCGCCGACCGATGCGCCTTGATGAGAGGGGGGCAGGCGTGACGCGTAGTCGTGTAAGAGCGTATAGAGCTCAGGGATGCGCGGGTCGTCCTGGCGGAATTTATGGAGTAAACGGGTCAATGTGGGAATGATTTGCGCTTGCTCGGCTACGCTCAACGACGGCAGCCGTGCCAGAATCGCGTCATACCACTGAACAAAGTGAGGGGTTTCAGGAGTATCGGGTGAGAAATTCGACAGCCCAAGCGCCAGTTCCGGCCACACATTGTCTTGCCCGGGCTCGCGCTGTTCGGCCAGCGCGTAGGCAAAGTTAAACAGTTCCATCCATTCACGCTCATAGGTGAAAGCTCGGTGCATGAGCAACAGCGCTTTTTGTATCTGCACGCCGTCTTGCGGGATACGCTGCGCGGCTGCGAATAAACGCTTGAACACGTTGACGCGCCCGGCCCTCAGCGTTTTCAAACGTTGGCACAGCGCATTCAGGGGTTCAGCGTACTGCGCTGGATCGGTGAGCGTGTCGTCCATCTCATCGAGCAGGCGGTGGATCGACCCAAAGTGCACCGTTTGTTGTGCTCGTTGCCAATAGCTGTGAACGAGGCGCCTGGTCTGCATCGCAGAATAGGTGCGCCGATCGACGGTGGCAAACGACATCACGTCTTGGACGGGCACGTAGTCACCAATGCGCGCGATGACTTCGCTCGGCAGGTCCTGGTAGGTGGTGGGCCGCTTGGCCGATGGGTTGGCCCACGCGGCGCTGGGTGGCTGCAGCGGTGGGGACGCCGACGCAGCGAGTGTCGGGCGATCCTCTAACGGGCAGATATAGGCCTGATAGTTGTTCAAAGCGGCATTCAGATCGCAGTCCATTGGCAAGCTCAGCAACAAGTGAAGAAGACGTCACGCTTATTAAATATAGATCAATTTATTATTGATTATAATTGATCTTTTATAAAGTGTATAATATTTTTTGTGGTCACTTATTTAATGCCGCTGGCGCCAGCAGAACAGGTTCATTTTTGCATTAAACACATTGGCCCAACAATAACAGCGCGACCATCACCGTAAGCGCTCCACCGATCCGAGTGGCAAGTTGTGCAAACGGCATCAATGGTAGACGGTTGGCTGCGGTGAGAATCGCCAGGTCCCCGACACTACCCATGCCACTATGACATGCGTTGATCAACGCGCTTTCAATTGCCGGCAGCCCCGTCCAACGTCCGATGAGGAAGCCGGTTGTCATCAGGACAAGCACCGTGACAAGGGCTGTGACAAGGTGCACTGGACTCAGAGCGGCGATGACTGCATCCCATGGCATCAATGTGATGCCCACGCCACATAGCAATGGATAGGATACCGCGCAGGCGAAGAAACGGTAATTCCAGTGCGCGCCATGTTCAAGGTGAGATGGCACTGCACCGATTAGCTTAATCAAAACGGCGAACCCTAGCATGCCGATCGGTGCGGGCAAACTTGTAAAATGTTGGATAACCAGGCCAGCAAAATACAAGCTAATGGCAATCGTTGCGGCTGCTGCAATGTGCTCAACGGGAACAGACTTATGGTATAACAGTGTAGTGTTGTTCGCCGTCGCTAGCCAAGCCTGAGTGTCTTGGGGCCAATTTCGGCTGACTCGATGCAGTATCGCAGCACTAGCGATGGCACCTAAATTACCTAGTACAATCGCCGGCACCACTTGCGCAAACAATTGGCTTTGTGGCTGCTGTAATAAGGCGGCATAGCCGATGGTAAGAGGAATCGCACCTTCGCCGATTCCGCCGGCCATAATAGGTACAACAATGAAAAAGAATGTATCGTGCGCGCTCAAACCGAATGCAACGCCCGTTGCGGTGCCAGCCAATGCAGCAGTCACTGAACCGGCCACAACGGGGACGCAAAATCGCACAATGCCTTTGATCAATACTTGTCGATCCATGCCCAGTAGGCAGCCCGCGATCACGAGGATGCAGAATAGATAGAGGATATTCGTTGCCGCCCACAGCTCGCGGATTGAAACGATCAAGTTTGTTGGCAGCCATTGATGATGGGTCAAACAAGAGGGTAATAATAGTGTCACGATCACCGGACCACCCATGTGACGCAGCACGGGCATTCGGGCGCCGATTTCAAAGCAGGTGAACCCGACAACGGCAAGCGTGGCGATGAGCACGGGCAATTCACTCGGTAGCTTCTCAAGCGCAATAAGTGCGCTTAAGCATGCGAGGGTGAGCCCATACGCTGGCACGGGGATAATGCCAATATGCTGCTTCATTAGCCGTTGCCAACACGCAGAGACATCGAACCGGCGAAAACGGAAAAGCAATGCTTGGCGAAGGAACTGTCGAGTCGAGCGAACAGCACTAGGCGGCATAGCCATGGCTTGGCTCCTTGAGCAGGGTGTTGTATTGCCCCTTCTCTTGCAGGGACGCGAATCGATCGAGTTGACAACCTGAGCGCAAGAAACTGGCCTAGCCGAGAGACTGTCAGTCCAGTCCGAGTGCAATTTTGGCCGTGTGCTTCCGAACAACCTATCCTTGCCCCCGCCCTACCATGTTAAATAAAGGGGGCTGCGAAGTTTTATAGAAAGGCCGAGATGTCGCACGTTGAACTGCCGTTCAACAAAGTTGAGCGTACTGGAACCTTTGTACGCTCGGGTTTTCTTCGTTTGAACGCAGCCCTTTAAGTCTCAGTTCAGCCATTAGGCGCTGGATGACCTGGCGGTTGATCGCAATGCCGCCTTGAAGGGGCGTGGCCGTCATGCGGCGGCGCCTGTACCGCTATGCATGCCATGCTATATAGCGGTAGGACAGGCCTTCCTTCACGCAGGTTCGTAAACATCATTCAAGTAATCGACAACACTGCGTAGCGTTTGGCGCAGATAGAGTTCACGCGGTGGCAATGGCGGCAGGCCTTGCTCGCGCATCACTCTTGCAATACGCACCGCGAAAAGCGAATTGCCACCCAACTCAAAGAAGTTGTCGTCATGGCCCACCTCCACGCCAAACGCATCGCTCCAAATACACCGCAATTTCTCCAATAGCGTGTCGCTGGCAGGATCCTGCGAGACTTCGAGGGCCGGCTGGCGAGAGGCCTTGTCCGTCGAAGAACTGAGTGTTGGCGCGGGCAACCTGGACACATCAAGCTTTCCATTGGCCGTTAATGGCAAAGCTTCAAGCGCCGTAAAAGTCGACGGTACCATATGCGCCGGAAGCAAACGCATCGCATGGCAACGCACGTCAGCCATCCTGTCCTGATCGATTACAACATACGCATCGAGCCGGGCGGATGCGGCGTCGTCCCCGCTTGCGCGATTCACAACAACAGCCGCAGCGCTGACGTACGGGTATTCGAGCAGGACGGCGCGGATTTCGTCAAGCTCAATACGAAACCCACGAATCTTCACCTGATTGTCAAGACGGCCTAGGTGTTCGAGGCGGCCGTCGATTCCCAAACGTCCGCGATCGCCGCTACGATACATGCGGCCACCGACAAACGGATCTTTCAGAAAACGCTGTGCGTTCAGGTCTTCGCGGTTCAGATATTGATCCGCGACGCCGGCACCGCCGACATAGATTTCTCCCGGCACGCCCGGCGGCAGCATGTGTCCGTAAGCATCCATCACGTAGACATTCCAACCCGGAAGTGCGCGGCCGACTGTGCGCGAATTTGTCAGCGCATGGGCGCGCGTTAAGGTTTCGGCAGTGACGTGGACAGTGGTTTCCGTGATGCCGAACATGTTGACGAGACGACAGGCCGTCTCGGGATAGCGATCGAACCAACGTAGCAGCATGCGCGTATCCAGCGGTTCACCGCCGAATACCACCAATCTGACTGCGAGCTTCTCGCAGGCGCAGCTTCCGGACGCAATCAGTTGAGAAAACGCCGAGGGTGTTTGGTTCAACACCGTCACGTGTTCACGCGCGAGCAACTGCACGAATTCGTCAGGCGAACGGGTGACCCAATAGGGCACGACTACTAGATGGCCGCCTGTTGTAAGACAACCCCAGACTTCCCAGACGGAAAAATCGAATGCGCTCGAATGAAACATTGTCCAGGTGTCTTGGCTCGACAGTTCGAAGTCGTGCGCTGTTGCGGCGACCAGTGAGGCGACGTTTCGGTGTGGGACGACCACGCCTTTCGGGCGCCCGGTCGAGCCCGACGTATAGATGACGTAGGCGGCAACACTCGGCTCTGCCGCCGGTGGTAGCACAGCGCCGTCGAACGCCGCTGCGCGCTCAAGCAAAGAGGCGACGTCGATTGTCCGAATGTGCTGTGCCACTGCCGCGGCCTTGGCTGAAACGACGAGTGACGGACATGCGTCCTCGAGCGTATAGGCGATCCGATCCGCCGGATAATCCGGGTCGATCGGCACATAAGCGGCGCCCGCTTTAAGAACCGCAAGCATCACCGGTACGAGTTCCAGCGAACGGGCAAGGCAAACACCAACACGATCGCCTTCACGAACACCCAGCATCCTCAAGACGCCTGCTATTCGATTTGCCAGCTCTTCAAGCTCGAGGTAAGTTAGGCTTCGATCCTCAAAGGATAGCGCTTTTGCATTGGGCTGGCTGACAGCAAAGGACGCGATCCGCTGCTCGATTCGAAATGGCGTGAAGTCGGCCGGCAGCGCGCCGCAGGTGCCGATCGCTGCAATCTGCGATGCGCTGGCTGCACCGAGTAGACCAATGGTTGAGAGAGCCTTGCTTCTCCCGCCGCCTTGTTCTCGGGTAAGCTCGGCGCAAACGATGGCGACCGCCCGATCGAATGCATGGACCATCTCTAGTGAGAAACAGCTTTGATTGAAGCCGTACGCGATCCTGACAATGTGCCCATCTTGCACACATGGTTCGAGAGTCAGATCAAACGGTGGCGTCAAGTAGGATCGTACTTGGATTGCCTCGTCATAGGCTTCGCGTTTGTCGTTCCAGACGATTCCGACTGGGGCGACGTTTGCATCGCGTGAGATTTTCGCTTCGGGACCAAACGACAGACAGCGATTGACTTCGGCGGCCAGCTCCGCAACGCTTGTCGTATCCTTGACACTGACGCGCACGACGCATGCCGCGGGCAACCCATACTTGCCCCTCCTGTCCGGGTGACCGATCATGCCAAACTCAGCTTGGGTTTGGCCATCGAATCGCGTCAGCACGACGCTGATTGCTTCGATCAAGCACCGCGGGCTCACAGCTAAGTCCCACGCTTGTCCTATGGTCGAGCCGTAGCCTGGCCGAGCCGACTGACCACCCAGTCCCCATTCGGGGAGGCTTGCCGAGCGATGATTATCAGACACCTCGTCGGCGGCAGGATAGCTCCGGACAAACGGCGCAGGCGTATCCGGCAAGTTTGCTCCCGTCAGCCATTTTGCGATTGTGCACAGTGCGGGGCTATCAATAAAGCGACGACTGCCAATCAGAATCAATTCAGCAACATTGTCTGCAAATGCGAGTACTACTGCGCGCAGCGCGCCGCTGCTTGCATCAATCGGCCGGATCAATTCGAACGCGATTCTGCGGGCTGCTGCCGCAGAGCGTGACGAGATCGGCAGCGCCTCGTGCCATAGCGCGGCCTGATCGGAGGCGAGCCCCGCACAGGCGATACATTCGTCAAACCGTGCGATTAGCTGGCCCGCATCGCTGCGGTTGCCGACTCGAATGTGTATTCCATGACAGAGCGCACTAGCCGGCCGGCCCGTGATAAGAAGGGGCAGGTAGTCGTGATTGTCAGTCGCTTCGTCGCAATGTGGCTCGGCTTGAAGCGAGACGTTGGGCGTGACGTGAAGTAACATAGCATTAGAAGGTTAGATGATCAACGAGCCGAGAAACCACCATCGACGGTGACGATTGAACCCGTAACCTGACGCGCTCCGTCCGACGCAAGCCAAACCGCTGCGGATGCGATATCTTCGGGTTCGATCAACGCGTTCATAGGCTGGGCTTGGACAAAAGTCGCTTCGTGCTCGTCTACCGACACCGACAGCGATCGCGCAATCTCGGAGAGCATTCGCCCTTCGACGTCTGCGTCGTCACGAACCGAGCCTGGACAGATTGCGTTGACCCGCACTTTGAATGGCGCGAAATCGAGCGCGGCCGCACGCGTCAAGCCGATTACGCCGTGCTTAGCCGCCACATAACCCGCAAAGTGGCGATAGCCGACAAGCCCGGCCGTCGACGATACGTTGATGATGCTCCCTGAGCGGCGTTCCAACATCGACTGGCCAACCGCGCGAATCATTCGCCATGCGCCTGAAAGGTCGATATCGATCATCAGCTGCCATTCGCTTTCGTCGATTTCATGCACAGCCTTACCGGAAGGGGCGGCGATACCCGCGTTGTTCAAGAGAACGTCGATGGGGCCGCAACGTTTGATGGCAAACTCGATGGCTTCCTGGATAGCATGTGAGTCGCGTACGTCAACCGATAAAGCCCATGCGGGTGCGCCTTCTGCACGGCACAACGCTTCGGTGCAAGCGAGCTGGCTCTGTGAGCCTAGCGGATAGGGCACGCCATCGATGTCGTTAGCGATGTCCAGCAAAATGAGCTGGGCACCTTCGCGCGCGAACTGCTGCGCGCAGGCTCGCCCGATGCCACGCGCCGCACCCGTAATGACAGCAACCTTCCCGTTAAGCTGCATAGCGGTTTCCCAAAGGCATTCGGTTACCGGCCTGTCTAAACAGATCGAATAGCCTCTCAGGCGTCTCTGTTAGATACATGTGGCCACCATCTACTTCGACATACTCGAAAACGGATTGCGTCGCGTCGCCCCACGCCACAACGTCCTCGCGACTCACAAGCTCGTCGCGATTGCCGCGTACACCCACGATCGGCATCTCGAGCGCTGTGGCGTTAATCGGCTTATATCCTTCATGCATTTCCACATCTGCACGCAGTGTCGGCAGAAGCAGTTCACGCATGTCTGGGTCTTCAAGCGCTGGGTGACTATAGCCTGCAAGCTCCCGCACGCGCTCGATGAATTGTTCATCATCCAAACCCGTCGCACGTTGCTCGCGCTGGCGGCTCGGGGCAGGAGAGCCGCTGACCACTAGCAGGCAGGATTTGTCCGCGTGTATCGTTCTCGCAAATTCGTAGGCGAGAATCGCTCCAAGGCTGTGCCCAAAAATGACGATTTCCTGCGCTTCGGCAACGGCGGGCGCCAACTGGGTGCTTATCTTAGAAATGGCTTGATGGACATTGGTAAACGGCGGTGCCGCAAGCAATTGCTCTCGGCCTGGCAATTGGACCGATACGACTTCAATGCTGTCCGAAAGCGGCTCAATCCATGGCCGGAAAACGGACGCCCCTGCACCAGCAAATGGAAAGCAAAAGAGTTTTCGCATAGTTGTCTAACCCAAAAGGGTTTCTGTTTTTGAAAAAATTGCAAATAAAATGTCAGTTTTTTCATCCAGATGTGGCTCGGGCACTGTCCATGCGCCGCTAGCATTGCATCTGCTTTTGGCATGAGAGACAAGCGGCCCTTGCCGGTAGATCATAGCCAGCGAAGACCAACCTCGCAAGCAATGTAAGCGTCTTGACATTGAAAATCGATAGTGAATAGTCTTGTAGGCAATAGGTATGAAGGTATGAAGCATAGATAGCGCAAATTCCATGCCTTGAGATAGAGCGCAAATTCCATGCCTTGAATTGGGCGGGTCGTCTACCTCCGATGCAGAATTTGTCTGATTAAGCAAAGGTTAAATGTTTGATGTGATCCGCTTACTGTCTTAAAGTGATACTCAACTTGTGGCAAGCTTGCTAGCGTCAACCGGGCAGCATAAGAAAATGTGGCTTGAGCGGTAAGGTGATTTGTCATAGAAGTGGCTGGATCGTAGCTGGCTGGCTCCTGTTTATAAAACAATGTCTGGAGTTAACAAGTAATGACGAAGTCCCTCAGCATCAACAAAAAAGTGTCGCGCTTGTGTAACGCGGCTCTCGCTTCTCAAATGAATACCGATGGTATTCAACTGTATGCAATCTCTTGTTGTCGGCTGGACGTTTTTGCCCTGGACGGTTAACAGGGTGATGGGCATGGGCCAATCTCTCAATCGGTACGGCAAGCCGACGCATCGATAGGTTGATGCAAGAAGATACAGAAGTTGGTGTACCAAAATAAGGCCTGGTCTTAGACTGATGATCTGAGAATGGGCTTTGCTTTTTTATAAGTTGTGACCAATGCAATCCTTAGATCAAGGAATTGGTCATAAAAATCAAGGTAAATGCACAACCTACATTGAATATGAATAATCAAATGCAAATCAATAGGGTGAGAAACATATCGATCGATGATTTCGATGAGCTTGTCAAGCTTTACCGGCCATTTATATTGGAAAATGCGATTGAAGATTGGGGGGCATTGACTAAGTGGACGCCTGCTTATCTTCGCCACGCTTTGGGAGGTTTGCAAGTAAAATGCAAACATTCCGCCACTCATATTCATCCTAATATTGGTTCCTATTATAAAAAACAAAGGCCAATATCAAGATGGAGGCATTTTTTAAACCGCATTCGCCCCAAATCTTCAAAAAAATCAATGTCTCTAAAAAGCATGAGCTTTGGAGAATACTTGGATTTGATTAGCGATCCGGTCGAAGGGGCTCGTTATTACCTAACTGGCGACGAACTATTGATTTTTAACGGAGAGTGGTCGCCGGAGCTTGAGGTTTTGCGAGATGATTTTATCTTGCCAAAATATTTTGATGAGCAAAGCATGAACTCGGCAGGATTGTGGTTTAGCGCAAAAGGTGTGCGCTCTCATCTTCACTTTGATGGTGGTGGGTCTCATAATTTGAATGCACAAATCACAGGAAGGAAATACGTTCAAATGTATTCCCCCTTTCAAATGAGTTCTTTGTATCCATATTATTTTACGTACTTTTCAAATATAGGAAGATATAATTTCTCAAAAATCGACGTGGAAAATTTTAGCAAGAAAAATTTTCCTCTTTTTGATGGCGTGGAATGCCATGAAGGAGAAATTAAGAAAGGAGATTTGCTATTTGTTCCTGCTTATTGGTACCATACATTTAAGCATCTTGATGAATTTAACAGTAACATTAATTTTTGGTGGGTTCCAGAATCAATTCAGTTGTCTCCTGTCTCCGCTAGGGACGCATTAATGCGGGCGTCGCAAAAAATCCTATCCAAGGATAAGATTGCGCCGTTTGGATTATTGAAATTGGTACATCGTCTTGAGGAAAATATTATAAACGAGACGTTTGAAGAGGGCGGCGGTAAGCTATCAAGAACCGGAGTGCAGCTTTAATGTAAGCTAGCGCTTATTGACGGCTTCCCGGTTTAATTGCCAACCTATCAATGCATGCTAGATGTCGCCAAGGCCGGCACGATTTTTTTCATAGTGGCCGATTGCTATTTGGATAGCCAAATTCCGTCAGTATTGGCATTGCCGAAACGTATGGGTAATTTGCGTTGGTGATTTTGAGTGGTTCCATTGGTACCAGGTGACTAGCTATGCAAGCTTTTTCGAAGAGAATTTTCCGGATGATGACCCGTCGCTTATCAGCAGGCTTATTCTCGTTGCATCATTAAATTTATTGGGGCGATAGATGGCCAATGCAACACTGTTTATAGAAGCTATGTCTCTATAGGTTCCATCGCACGAATAGGCTACGTCTGTGTCTTTGGTTTTCGAGACTCAAATTTGGCCAATGATGCTAATAATATTTAGTTAATGTCCGTATTTAAACCGGGCAATCTTTTTTCCTGGATTGGATCTCAACTATGTCTGATAGCATCACATCGTTTATGCATCCGTTAACCACAGGGCAAACAGCGATTTGGCTCGCGCAGCAGCTCCGTCCAGACAGCCCTGTCTATAATATTGGTCAGTACACATCTATTGAAGGTGCCATCGATCCGGCTGTTTTTGAAGCGGCAATGCGGCAGGTAGTCAACGAAGCGGACAGCTTGCGTTTGCAATTTGTCGAAAGCAGCGAGGGTGTTCGACAGTATGTCGGCTCACCGGAATGGTCCTTTCCATTGGTCGATTTGAGTGCGGAGTCGGATCCTCAAGCGGCCGCCGATGCATGGATGCGTGCCGATTATGAGCGGCCGGTGGACATACTCAAGGGGCCGTTGTTTAACTACGCATTATTAAAAGTTGCACCAGACCGGGTGCTTTGGTATCAGCGCTGTCATCATATTGTGATGGATGGGTTTGGTTTTTTTCTTATCGCGCAACGCGTCGCCCATCTGTATAGCGCGATGTACGAAGGTACTAAGTCGGAGCCATGTTCTTTTGGGTCGGTACACCAGTTGTTCGAAAGCGATGTTCAATATAGTGCCTCCGCACAATGGAAACGCGACGAAGCGTATTGGCTTAAGCGTTGCGCGGATTGGTCGGTGCCGGCGACACTAGCGAGTCGGTCTGCTCCTCCTTTGCAGCATCGACTGCGCCAAACAACTTACTTTTCTACCCACTCGATAGAGCGCTATGCGGATGATGCCAATCGGTTGGCACAGCTGATCACAGCGGCGATGGCCGCGTATTGCTACCGGCTAACTGGCGTGGAGGACGTGGTGTTGGGCTTTCCGGTTACGGCGCGCTTTGGTGCTGACCGGAATACTCCGGGCATGATGTCCAATGTGCTGCCCGTTCGGATAGCCATGCAGCCCGACATGAATTTGTCATCGTTGATGCAGCACGCAGCGCAAGAGATCCAGCGCGGGTTCCGATATCAGCGTTACCCTAATGAAGCGTTGCGACGTAAACTGGGATTGACGCCCGACCAGCGGCTGCTGGGTACCATGGTCAACGTGATGCCGTTTGACTATGACCTGAATTTTGGTGGGTGCAAATCGACTAACCATAACCTACTCAATGGTCCAGTCGAAGATTTGATGGTCGCAGTATACACGCTTCCGGGCAGCCATCAGTTACGGATTGACTTCAACGCGAATCCCCTATGCTATACAAAAGATGAGCTTGCTGCTCATCAACGTCGGTTTATTCAATTTTTAGAAATGCTTGCGGCTGATCCTGCCCGGCCGATTAAAGACATTGAACTGCTTGATGCCGCCGAGCGACATTGGCTGCTGGTCGAGAGGAACGCAACGCAATGTGATTATCCCGCCGATGTGTGCGTGCATCAGATGGTTGAGGCGCAAGTCGCACGCACACCAGATGCGACCGCGCTGGTGTACAACGCACAAACGCTTAGCTATGCGCAGCTGAACGCACAGGCTAATCGTCTCGCGCATCAGTTGATTGAATTGGGCGTGAAACCCGACGTGCGCGTTGCGATTTGTGTTGAGCGTTCGCCTGCGATGGTCGTCGGACTGCTGGCGATTCTGAAGGCCGGTGGCGCCTATGTGCCGCTCAATCCGGCCTATCCAAGCGAGCGTCTCGCACACATTTTGGCTGATACTGAGCCAGTCATCGTACTGGCTGACACGGCTGGCCGTGCGGCGCTTGGTGAGGCCGTGCTCGCGTCTTGCGCGGTGCTTGATCCGAATGTGCCAGCGCAGCGTGCTGATACCAATCCGTCGGTTGTGGGGCTCACGGCACGCCATCTCATGTATGTCATCTATACGTCCGGCTCGAGCGGCACGCCCAAAGGTGTGCAAAACGAGCATCAAGCGTTGGTTAACCGCTTAGTATGGATGCAACAAGCCTATCATTTGACGCCCGCTGATCGGGTGCTACAAAAAACACCTTTTGATTTTGATGTGTCTGTCTGGGAGTTCTTCTGGACGTTAATGAGTGGTGCAACTTTAGTGATGGCAGCGCCCGATGTTCACCGGGATACTGCCGCCTTGACCGATCTCATTATTCGGCAGCGTATCACCACTGTTCATTTCGTGCCGTCCATGCTGAGTTCCTTCTTGCACAGCGACGGTGTTCATTATTGTACGTCAGTAAAGCGGCTAATCTGCAGTGGTGAAGCGCTGCCACGTGCGAGTGTGCAGCTTTGTCGGAGGCTGCTGCCTGATACTCAATTATATAACCTTTATGGTCCGACTGAAGCCGCGATTGATGTAACAGCCTGGTGCTGTCCAGCGGATTATGCGGAAGAAACCGTGCCGATTGGCAAACCGATCGCGAACACGTGCATTTACCTGCTTGACCGACATGGCCATTTAGTGCCACCAGGCGCGATGGGTGAGCTGTACATTGGTGGAGTAGGCGTCGCGCGCGGCTATCTGAACCGCCCGGAACTCACCGCCGAGTGCTTCGTAAATGATCCGTTCTCGGCTACGCCCAATGCACGAATGTACAAGACGGGGGACTTTGCGCGCTATCTGCCTGACGGCAATCTAGAATTTATGGGGCGCAGTGACCATCAAGTCAAGGTCCGCGGCTATCGCGTCGAGCTAAGCGAAATCGAAGCCGTATTGCAACGCCATCCCGATATAGCTCAGGCCATTGTTGTCACCCGTGACGAGCGACAAGACCAGCAGCAATTAATTGGCTATGTGGTGGCCGACCCGCAAGCTAAAAACAAACCGGATGTCGCCGGGTTACGTCAGCATGTGGCGCATCACTTGCCGGAGTATATGGTACCTGCAGCAGTAATATTGCTCGATGCGCTGCCGCTCACTCCCAGCGGGAAAATTGATCGGCGCGCACTTCCTGAGCCGGAGGTTGTCTCGGGCTATTCTCGTGCACCGCGCTCCCCCCAAGAGCAAAAACTAGCTGAGCTATTCGCTGAAGTACTCGACGTCCAACAGGTGGGCATTGATGACAACTTCTTCGACCTAGGTGGTACCTCCTTGCTAGCCATGCGTCTGGTGGGCCGCATTCGCACGGCGCTGGATGCTGAGTTCACTATCCGGATGTTGTTTGAAAACCTCACAGTTGCAAGTTTGGCGCAACGCCTTACACAAAGCACGGCCGTTCGTCCACCTTTGCGCCCGCAACAACGGCCTAAGCCATTGCCGCTATCTTTTGCGCAGAGCAGGCTATGGTTTATCCAGCAACTCGATGGGCCTAGTGCGGCTTACAATATTCCCGTTGCTTTGCGCTTATCGGGCGAGTTAAACGTGGGCGCATTGCAGGCTGCTTTTCGCGATCTGCTTGTGCGCCACGAAAGTTTAAGAACCGGTTTCACCGAGGTGGATGGCGTACCTGCTCAGCATATTTTTGCCGAAGAGGACATCCATTTCGTCTTGGAAAGAGTCAAGGTTACCGAACAAACTTTACCGGACGCGTTGAAACAGGCTGCCGCTCGCCCTTTCGATTTGCACGAAGGGATTCCGCTACGCGCCGAGCTGTTCTGGCTTGATGATCAAGAACACGTGCTGCTTGTAACCTTGCACCACATCGCTGGCGACGGCTGGTCATGGACGCCATTCGCTTGTGATCTCAGCAAGGCTTATGCGTCTCGTCTTGTTGGCGAAGCCGCCAACTGGGAACCGCTGCCCGTGCAGTACGCGGATTATACGCTATGGCAGCGGAACCTATTTAGCTGCGAAGATAAAGCCGATAGCCTCATCGCACAGCAGCTCGATTATTGGCGGCAGGCGTTGGCAGGATTGCCCGATCGTTTGATGTTGCCAACCGATAGACCGCACCCGCCTGTAGCTAGCCACAAAGGCGCTTGCCTATCTTTTAATATCGACGCCAATCTACATCGCCAATTATTGGCACGGGCCCGTGAGCAGCAAGCAAGCCTATTTATGGTGCTACACGCTGCGCTGGCTACCTTACTCACCCGTATGGGATCGGGTAACGATATCGCGGTGGGCAGCCCTATTGCCGGGCGAACCGATGAAGCGCTGAATAATTTGGTTGGCTTTTTTGTCAACACGCTGGTGTTGCGTACAAACACTTCAGGGAATCCCCGTTTCCGCGCCTTGTTGCAACAGGTCAGGGAGACCTGTCTAGCTGCTTATTCTCGTCAAGATCTCCAATTTGAGAGGCTGGTGGAAGTCCTGAACCCAGCGCGCTCGTCTGCGCATCATCCATTGTTTCAAGTCTCTTTGACGATGTTTAACAACGCGCTGCCGCAGTTCAACTTAGCAGGATTGCATATTCAGGAAGAAAAGGTTGAATTACAGGTTACTAAGCTTGACATATCTTTCCACTTTGACGAAACGTCAAATGAAAATGGGATCAATGCAATCGTTCAATACGCGACAGACTTATTTGATCGCAAGACCGTTGAGCAATTGACACAGCGATTTGTCCGGATACTTGAAGCTGTTGTCCAAGATCCTGACCAGTCCATTGGTAACATTCGATTGCTTGACGACGCGGAACAGCGGCAGCTGCTTATCGAATGGAACGACACTATCCGTCCAGTTCGCGAAACGACGCTGCCCGCATTATTTGAAGAACAGGTTGCTAAGGCTCCCGACGCTATCGCACTAGTTTTTAATGGTCGGTCTGTCAGCTACGCTGAGCTTGACATTCAAGCAAACCGGCTTGCTCATTTTTTGATAGCAAAAGGAGTGGGACCAGAAGATGTAGTGGCGATCGCGATGCCGCGCTCGCCCTCCATGGTAATTGCGCTGCTTGCCGTCCTCAAAACCGGTGCGGCATATCTTCCGCTTGACCCACATCATTCTGCCGAGCGGTTTTTTATCACATTAAGCGATGCGCAGCCTGTGGCATTGCTTCGGCTTGGTCAAGCTAATCAACCTGTAGCGAGTAATCTTTTAGTGTTGCAGCTGGACGATCCCGAGTTGCAAGCGGCGCTTGAAACCTGCTCCAATGTTGCACCCATCGACCAAGATCGCGTATGTTCGCTTCATCCCCGCCATCCCGCCTACGTAATCTACACATCGGGCTCTACCGGAACCCCTAAAGGTGTCGTCGTCACTCATCATTCTTTGGTCAACTACATCCACTCCATTAAATCGTGGGTCAGTAAAAATGCCAATATGGTATGGATTTCCAATGTCTCGGCCGATCTAGGTAATACTTCGCTTTATGGTGCCATTTTCACAGGCAAAAAACTAACTATCGTAAACGACGAAGACATACTGGATCCCAAATTTATTTTGGAAAGTCCTTTAGAAGATGATGCTGTATTTAAAATTACACCAAGTCACCTAGCGTCACTTATTAAGTCGATGCCTAGCAAAGGCGACGACTCAAGTAAAACATTTTTTCTTGGCGGAGAGCGTATTGATGGGAGGCTAGCTGCTGGTATTAGACTGAAGTGGTCAAATAGTAGAATCATCAATCACTATGGCCCCACAGAAGCAACTATCGGTATGTTAGTCGGGGAACTACCCCGTGAAATTTCATTGGAATCAACGCCTTTCCTCCCATTAGGGCGCCCGATTACGAATACACAAGCGTATGTGCTGGATAACGGATTACAGCCTGTGCCTGTCGGTGTAGCGGGGGAGTTGTACATTGCAGGCTCAAGCTTGGCACGAGGCTATCTCGATCGCCCTGGCTTAACCTCTGAACGTTTCGTTGCCGATCCATTCGGCCCTCCTGGCAGCCGAATGTATCGCAGTGGTGATCTCATGAGATGGCGCTCCGATGGCTCCTTAGACTTTCTCGGACGTGTAGATGACCAGGTCAAAATACGAGGTTTTCGCATCGAGCTGCGCGAAATCGAGGCAGTGCTGCGTCGCAATCCAGCTGTGGGACAAGTTGCAGTCATTACACGCGACGATCATTCCGGTAGCCAGCAACTGGTGAGTTACGTTGTGCCAAAAGAAGAAGGCACCGCTATCGATCCTGTCATGTTGCGCCGACAAATAGCACAGCAACTGCCTGATTACATGGTGCCTGCCGCCATTGTTTTACTAGATGCGCTGCCCCTTACGCCAAACGGAAAGCTCGATCGTAAAGCGTTGCCCATGCCCAGCTTCACGTCTGAACGTTACCGCGCTCCGGATACACTGCATGAACAAGCCTTAGCTACCCTATTCGCTAAGGTGCTTAACCTACCGCATGTGGGAATCGATGACAGTTTTTTTGATCTTGGCGGCCATTCTTTATCTGCGGTACAGCTAACCTTAAAAATACAAAAAGTATTTAATGTCAACGTGCCTGTTCGGATGTTGTTCGAAGCCGATACCGTTGCGAAGCTCGCTGAACGTATCGAGTCAGATGCATTGGCGACTTCCCAATCGGCGGATTCTGACGGAACAGAGCAGTTAATGAGGGCAGACGCTCTCCTGGCAGAAGACATTAGCAAAAAGACTGTATCTAATGATACTCACGGAGCTTGGGAGAATGTGTTACTCACCGGCGCTACAGGTTTCGTTGGGCGGTATATTTTACTAGAACTATTGAAGCAAACCAACGCCAACATTATTTGCTTGGTGAACGAGAAAGATAAAAAAGAGGCAATGGAAAGAGTGGTGTCCGCATTGAAGGAAACTAAAAGGCAGGATTTAGATATAAGTCGAATTTCCACTATATGCGGTGATTTATCAAAAAATGATTTTGGTCTTTCTAACCAAGAAATAGACTATCTTTCCGACAAAGTCGACGCTATTTTGCATAATGGCGCGGCGGTCAATCATTTCTTTTCCTACCATGAGTTGCGCCAAGCGAACGTGCTCGCCACTGAAGCACTTATCCGCCTTGCAGCGACAGGTCGTAGCAAAAGCTTCCATTACATATCAACCGTCTCCGTTATGCCTCGGGCGAAATCAGGAATATTTACGGAGATAAGCGATACGTCTACTATGCCCGCTGCTAACGGCTACGTACAAAGTAAATGGGTGGGAGAGCATTTAACCAGCGCGGCAGCTATGCGAGGCGTTTCGTCTGGCATTTACAGACTTGGAAGGATTACAGCAGATTCTCAGACGGGATATTGCAATACGAAAGATAGCGTCTACCGTATCCTTTGCGCAATCAAAACGCTTGGACTGTCTTTCAATACTAATAAGCTGTTTTTCCAAACCCCCGTGGACTGCGCTGCGCAGGCTATTGTTAAACTGGCGACATGCCAAGATAAAGCTTATCAAGTTGCACACGTCATGAGCGACCAGTTTTTAAAGTTGAATGAATTTATATGTAAAATTAACAAAAAAGCAAATTGTTCAATAAGAAACGTCGACTTCAGTGAATGGCTGGCGAGATTGAGGGAAAAAGCGGAGGAGACGTTAGATGAAAATCTGATGTCGCTATTGTCTATTATGGATAGCAATGCAATAGCAGATAAAAAGCGAGATCCACTGGAAAATGGTGAAAGCACTATATCCATAAGTGTGGAAAATACGATCAACAGGTTGCGCGAACTGGATTTTGAATATCCTTTTCTAAAGGACGCTTATATAGAATCCATCGTCGATTTTCTTATGAAACAAGAAGCTAAAATAACGTTAGAAAGCGATGTGGTGGTGAGAAAGTAGCGGCTAGCCAATAAGTGCCAACCTTTCAACTTGGAAATTTATTGAAAATGGAAAATCAATATAAGGGCGTTACAACCCGAGCACTGAGAAATGACGAAAGGGCCATTTGCAGCAGCGAGCCGCAAACGCCTTTGGTAATAGAGCCTTTGCACTCAAACAATCGGAGCTTTCTTAAAAAGTTCATGAAGGAAAATTCATGTCAGATTGTTTCTGATATTGAAAAGCATGGTGCGGTTTTATTTCGTGGGTTCGATATACACTCAGCTGCTGACTTTGAAGAGCAAGTTCTTTCTATTCAAGGGATGAGAGGCATGAGTGAGTTCATGATGTCCGAGCCTGGAAGAATAACGGTGTCGGGCACACGTCATGTGATACATCCAAATGTAAATTTTAAAACTGGAGGAACGTTGGATCCAGTAGGAGGCATTCACAGTGAAAGCTATTACGTGCCAGATGTACCAAGATTTATTTCGTTTTTTTGCGAAAAACCGCCCCTTCTAGGTGGTGAGACGGGTTTATTTGATATTTGTAAAATATACAATGAACTTCCGGAACGTCTAAAAGAAAAATTGGAGCAACAGCGGTACTTGGCCGGCATATTTAGTATATGGCAAATTGCCAAAAGATACGATTTGTCATATGAAGTTGCAGAAAATTTCTGCAAGAAGATGGATATGGCTATGGTTGACTACCATGGAGATCAGTACGCTTTCATGTATAAACCAAGCGTTGCCGAGCATCCTACAACAAAAGAAAAGTCTATCATTATCCACTTTGCCGGTGAATTAAATGGGCATGGATTGTCTAAGGAGTTGATTAAGCAGTTTTCTTCCGACTATGCCTCTTTAAAATGGTGCATTCATAGGTTGGTCTGGAGCTTTCCCTATATTAGAAAAAATCTCTTTGCTTTAAGGCACCCAATAATTGTCCTTACTTGTGGGGGGCGCCTTATGGGTCGAGTGTTCGATTCCTCCAGCAATGTCATACCAAGCCGCGAGACAGACAATCTTCGCGTCGGCAATGTATTTGAAAAAGAAGACATACAGTTAATTGCGAAGCTTATGCGGAAATATCATTCTTCCTTTCCTTGGAGGCGTGGTGATTTTATTATTATAGATAACTTAAAGCTTGCTCATGCTGGCATGCCAGGATTGGGTTCCCGGGTTATTAAGGTGTTAATGTGCAATCCTTTGAATATGACTTACGGAAGGGATTCATCTGGCTTGTATAAAGCTGAGGAGGCCAACGAAACCAGGGGGGCGGAAGTTATCAAATACAGCTCCGCATGCGTATGATATTAATATGCTGGCAAACAGTAGGGGCAATATTTATGTTATATGCGCTATTTATGTTGTATGCGCTACAAATGAAATGTTGTGATGCATACGCTTTAAGCTGTAAGCAAACCGTTGAATGGCAAGCATAATTAATATTGGATTGTGCTTAACGCCAAGCTGCCGATATTTATTTTTTGATGGAGATAGTTCATGACCGCTCATGCTGCCCTTGATGACATGTCTCATTTTTGGATGCCTTTTACAGCTAACCGTCAATTCAAAGTGGCGCCGCGCTTGTTTGAATCAGCAAAGGGCATGTATTATTGGACGAGCGATGGCCAGCAGATACTTGATGCCTGCTCTGGCTTGTGGTGCGTTAATGCTGGACACTGCCGTGAAGAGATTATCTCAGCGGTCAGTACAGCGATGGCTAAGCTAGATTATGCGCCAACTGTCCAGTTTGGCCACTCGCTTGCATTCGAGGCAGCGTCGAAAGTGGCCAAACTGATGCCGGAAGGCCTTAACCGGATTTTTTTCACCAATTCCGGTTCTGAGGCAGTCGATACCGCACTTAAAATTGCGCTTGCTTATCATCGGGCATGCGGCGAAGGCCAACGTACTTGTTTTATTGGTCGAGACGGTAGCTATCATGGTGCGGGGTTCGGTGGTATGTCGGTTGGTGGAATCGGGGCTAACCGAAAAGCGTTCTCGGGTTCATTGCTACCGCGAATCAATCATATGCCGTCTATCCATAATCTCGAGCATAACGCTTTCTCACGTGGACAACCGGTATGGGGCGCACACTTAGCGGACGAGCTAGAAAGGCTAATTGCAGTGAACGACCCCTCGACTATTGCGGCGGTTATCGTGGATCCAACGGCTGGCACAGTTTTGGTACCGCCACAGGGTTACTTGCAAAGATTGCGGGAAATTACGGCTAAGCACGGTATTTTGTTGATATTCGATGAGGTGATTACCGGTTTTGGTCGTCTTGGTAAAGCAACTGCTTCGGAGTTCTTCGGCGTTACGCCGGATTTGCTAACAATGGCTAAGGCGATTAATAACGGTGCTATCCCGATGGGCGGGGTAGCCGCACATCAACGAATATATGACACCATTGTCGAAGGAACTAAGCCTGAAGAAGTCGAATTATTCCACGGCTATACATACTCGGCACATCCGACGGCTTCCGCTGCAGCCATTGCAGCGCTAAACCTATATCAGAATGAGAAGCTTTTTGAACGCGCTGCTTTACTTGCGCCTATTTTTGAAGATGCTGTACATGCATTGCGCGATGTGCCTTATGTAAAAGATATTCGCAATATCGGTTTATGCGCTGCTATTGAACTGGAGCCTAGGCCAAACGGGGACGGCAATAGGGCCAAAGAAGCGTTCGATAAGTGTTTCGAAGCTGGCGTGTTAATTCGTCAAGGGGGAAATATTCTTGCGTTCGCCCCTTCTTTAATTATAGATGAAGCACAGATCGGGCAGGTTTTTGAAACGGTCCGTAAAGTGCTCACCAATATAAAGTAAAGTTTGTTGATGGTAATTCTGGAAAAATAAAAATAATTAAATTTAATAGGCGTGGAATTTTGGGGATATTGGGGCGGCTCCTTTAGAGAGCCGCCCTTATGTAAAAATTTAGATGGTACAAGTAGGATGTTATTGTAAAGCAACGCTAGGAAGAATAAGGTTAATTTGATGTGGAGGCAAATTAACAAGATGTTTTGTGCTGTATGGAATATAAAAGGTTACCCTTTATGGAAAGTCATATAGAATGCGCTTCTATAAAAAATCTGGCTGTGACATCAGTGTCTCGTTCACTTGGCCTCAAATTCAGGACGAGGTCCGTGCAATCTTGGCGCTTGCCGTTCCGTTGTTTGGAGGCCACCTGTCTTTTATCGGTACAGGTTTAATCAATGTCATGCTCGCAGGTCAGCTAAGCGCCCATGTGCTCGCCACAGTGACGCTTGGCTCAAGCATCTGGATGCTAGCCGTCCTTGTTCTAAGCGGGCTGATGATGGCATTACAGGCTTTGGTGGCACAACTCAAAGGCGCGGGCCGGCATGCTGAAGTGGGGCCACTTTTTCTGCAAGCACTGTGGGGCAGCATTATGCTTAGTCTGTTCTTGACGGCGCTTGCATGTTTTTTGGGTCCGTTTTTAATTGAATTTATTGCGACGACACCCGAACTGATCCGCGATACACGTAATTTTTTATATGCTATATGCATCGCTGGACCTGCCCTTGGGATTTTCTACGCTTGTCGAGGGCTATTTGAAGGGCTGTCAATGGCGCGGCAGACTTTCAAGTTTAATCTGATTGGATTTGTGCTTACGGGCCCTATTGGATATATGCTAATGTATGGAGTATTAGGTTCGCCAGCGCTTGGTGCAGTCGGCAACGGCATAGCAGGTGGCATCATTGCTTGGGTGCAAACGCTCGCTTTTCTTGCTTATATTTATCGTAAAGGCTTCTATTTTGAGTTAAGGCGACAAGTAGTCAGTCTAATGCCTAATTTTAAAATTATATATGATTTGCTTAGATTCGGCTTATCGGTAGGCATGACGCGCTTGATAGAAGGGGGATTTTTTATCGCATCGGCACTTGTCATTGGAAGAGTCGGTGCGGAGGCGGTGGCGAATCACCAAATTGCAATTAATACTGTAGCTATCGCTTGCACAGTGTCATTTGTTCTATCAGTAGCGATTGCGGTACGCGTCGCACAAGCCAAAGGGTGTGGCAATCCTGATGATATATGGAAATCCAGCATTATTGGAATTGGCTTGACTTTTTTTACGCAGTCTTTTTGCGGTTTTCTGATATTATTAGGCTCTAATTCGATTGTTTCACTTTATACAAGTGATTCATTCATAGTTGCCAATGCGGCGATGCTGATGCAATTTGCATGTCTACTTCAGTTGCTAGATGGTCTCCAGACGGTGTTTTGCGGTATTTTAAGAGGTTTGGGGGACACACGCGTGCCGATATTTATCACGGTTTTTGCTTATTGGATAGTGGGTATGCCGGTTGGTTGGTGGCTATCGATCACACGTCACTGGGGCATGGTGGGAATGTGGATTGGCCTTATAGTCGGTCTGGGCCTGGCTGGTGGGCTGTTTCTTGTCCGTTTCGTCAGCATTAGTCATGCTGGTAAGCTTCATAATTGTCAATAAGCGTAGACGGGTGGGGCAGCGGCGACGCATTACTGCGCCGCGGCTGTCGAAAGGAGGTTCGAGAATTGGCGCGTTGACGCAAACTCATGACAATCAAATGACGCGCGCATTCCTCAACCGGGCAATTTCTTCCTGATCTAGCCCGCAGACTGACGACAAAACTGATTTATTACGCTGACTAAGTGTCGGTGGTGCACCATGGTAGTGGATCGGGGAACCGGACATCTTGATCAGATTGGCCACCGTGGGCACGGTACCGGCCAATGGATGCGCAAGGTCGGCACGCATGCCACGGTGCACCACCTGATGATTGATCGGCCCGCAGGGCACACCGGCGCGGGATAGTGGCCCAATCCATTGCTTGATTGTGCGCTTGTTCAGTACCTGTTGGATCAGCGGGATGAGCGTGTCGTGATGGGTAACCCGTGCAGCATTGGTGGCAAAACGCGGATCTGTTGCCCACGACGCGCAATGGGCTACTTCGCAGAATTTGCGGAGCTGGCCGCCGTTGTCTATCCCCAGCACCATCTGCCCGTCCTTCGCGGCGAATACCTGGTAGGACGCGATATTCGCATGCGCGTTGCCTTGCCGCTTCGGTGTCTTGCCGGACACGAGGTAGTTAAGATTCATATTGGCCATTGTCGCGACCTGCACGTCAAGCAGTGCCATGTCGATGTACTGGCCTTCGCCACTGCGTTGGCGATGGGACAGCGCCGCGAGTATCGCGACAGCCGCATACATGCCGGTCATCAGATCGGCGAACGCGACACCGACCTTTTGCGGCCCACCGCCAGGCAACACATCGCGCTCCCCGGTAATGCTCGTCAAGCCGCCCATCGCTTGGAGCTCGGCAAACCGGACAAGAAGATGGGCCAGCGCGGTGCGCATACATGCGACGTGATTTCCGAAAGCTGCCGCGTACCCGCGCAGAACGTCATCGGTGGCGTCGAAGGCCGTGGATTCAAGACCGCGATGAGAGTGCTGGACAAGGGACGGCTGCATATCGCCGCCATTTGTGTCGGGGCGGGGCAGCGAATGCTCGACGACGCGCTACGCTGCGCGATGCAGCACGCTCAATGGTACTCGATGCCGCGTGCCGCCGGGACAATAACGAAGACGTATCGATGGAGGCATCGTGCTGCAAGCTCTTTGCTTTGGAAATGTGCGGCCGCGTGGCGGATCGTGCCGTCCAGATCCATGGCGGCGCTTCGACTTTTTAGATGCGGCAGCCGTGTTATCGTGCAGCCCCCAGCCTGATACACGATGTGAAGAGCCTTTCGTAAATTGGTAGGACTGCTGCCTGGCGGTTATTGCTGCCAAGTCTGTGAGTTGGAGACATTGCATTTTCCATAAGAAGCGCTCAAATTCGTTGTCCGGGGTCCTCGCAGCGTCAGGAGTCGGGCGGACATCGATAGTCTCCTGATCACGGAATAGTGTGCTTGAGCCGGTCGAGGCCGAGTTATCAGGCACCGGCTAGCGGTGCCGAGGCTCTGGTCACGCAGCTGCCCGCGCTATTGATCTCGTTGCACCGGCTGCACCTCGCGTCTTCGATTGGCGAGCCGCGCGGCTTCAAAGTAGCTGGGGTTCGACGGCCTTTTTAGATACCGTCCGGCACCGCGACATGCGCGCAGCTCGCCATCGGCCCACACCAGTTCGCCGCGTGCAATCGTATGCGTTGCGACGCCGCGCACCGTGATGCCTTCGAACACGTTAAAGTCCACGTTCTGGTGATGCGTGCTGGATGAGATTGTCCGCGTCGCCAGCGGGTCCCAGACCACGAGATCCGCATCGGCGCCCACCGCGATCGCCCCCTTGCGCGGATACAAGTTAAAGATCTGTGCAGCGTTGGTCGACGTCACGCGCACGAATTCATTCGGTGTCAGCCGTCCGGTGTTCACGCCACGATCCCACAAAATCGCCATCCGGTCTTCAACGCCGCCGCAGCCGTTCGGGATCTTCGTGAAGTCGTCGCGGCCTATCGCCTTTTGGGATGCACAGAATACACAGTGATCGGTCGCGGTCGTATGCAGGTATCCGCCCTGCAGTCCGCGCCACAAGGCTTCCCGATGCTCTGCCGAGCGAAATGGCGGGCTCATCACGTGCGCGGCGGCACGCGTAAAGTTTGGGTCACGGTAGACCGACTCGTCGATCACCAGGTGACCAGCGAGTACTTCGCCGAACACGCGCTGACCTTCGCTGCGTGCACGTGCGATTGAGTCCAGCGCGTCCTTTGTCGACACGTGCACGATGTAGACGGGCACGCCGAGCACCTGCGCGATACGTATCGCACGGTTGGCCGCCTCGCCCTCGACCTCCGGCGGCCGTGACAGCGGATGGACTTCGGGGCCGGTGAGGCCACGCGCCAGCAGTTGGCGCTGCAACTGGAACACCAACTCGCCGTTTTCCGCATGCACGGTCGGCAATGCGCCGAGTTCCAGTGACCGTGCGAAGCTGTTCACGAGGGTCTCGTCGTCGGCCATAATTGCGTTCTTGTATGCCATGAAATGCTTGAAACTGGATATGCCGTGCTCGTGCACGAGTACGCCCATGTCGCGATGCACGGATTCGTCCCACCACGTGACCGCAACGTGGAAACCATAGTCGGCAGCCGCTTTTTCGGCCCAACTGCGCCATTGGTGGAACGCGTCCATCAGCGATTGACGCGGACCGGGAATCACGAAGTCGATGACCGACGTCGTTCCGCCCGCAAACCCGGCTGCCGTCCCCGTGTAGAAGTCATCACTCGCCACGGTGCCCATGAACGGCAGTTCCATGTGCGTGTGTGGATCGATGCCGCCAGGCATCACGTATTGGCTGACCGCGTCGATGACTGTCGCGCCGGCAGGCGCGTGCAACTCGGCTCCAATCTGCACGATCGTGCCGCCCTCGTTGCTGCCCGTGCACAGCACGTCAGCCCGCCAGGCCTGGTTCGCATCGATCAGCGTGCCGCCTTGAATTAGAATCGCCATCGCTTGTCTCCTTCAGTAAAAATGCCGCTGCGGCTAAGCACTTGCTACGCCGGAGCGCATACTTTTGCCGAACTGCATTATCGCGACATAGCATCCGCGGCGAAGACGGTTGCGAGAGCATCGAGCCCACACCGCCGACTTTCGAGCATGCTCAGTACACAAGCAATGCACATATGACTACCTTGATTGGCGCGGACCAGCTTTCGAGCCAGCGAATCGAGTCTGTGTTATTGACGACGAAGTACGGCTGCAGCAATCAGAACACAAGAAAGCATTCGGCCGGCCTAGCGAGATGCCGAGCTACATCTGAATGCCATACCAACCCCACGCGACGACCGCGCGCAGCAGTGCGGGCAATCTCGTACCGTACCCGCACTGCGTACGGAATGCCGTACTTGGTGCGTGCGTGGCCAATCGGCGCGACAGCGCTGTTCATGCGGCCGGCGACTTGACCACGCGCGCCGGATTGCTTGGATGCGTAGTCCAGTTCGCATAACGGCCGGCGTCGACGCGCTCCATCGTGATGCATTGATCGACCGGACACACATGCATGCATAAATTGCACCCCACACAGTTTGCATCGATCACCTCGAAATGGCGCCGGCCGTCGCGGTGCGCCGTGATCGCCTGATGTGCCGTGTCTTCGCACGCGATATGGCACAGCCCGCATTGGATGCACTTAGATTGGTCGATGCGTGCCTTGATGTCGTATTGCAGGTTCAGGTACTTCCAGTCGGTCACATTTGGCACGGCGCGCCCGCGCACCTCGTCCAGTGTCGCGAAACATTTGTCATCCATCCAGTTCGACAAACCGTCGATCATGTCGGTGACGATACGGAATCCGTAGTGCATCGCTGCCGTGCAGATCTGCACGCTGCCGGCGCCCAGCACGATGAACTCGGCCGCATCACGCCAGTTCGAGATGCCACCCATGCCTGAAATCGGCAGCCCCGGCGTATTAGGATCGCGCGCGATCTCGGCCACCATGTTCAATGCAATTGGCTTGACCGCTGGTCCGCAGTAGCCGCCGTGCGTGCCCTTGCCGTCGACGGTGGGCATCGGCGCCATCTGCTCTAGGTCGACCGCGACGATCGAATTGATCGTGTTGATTAGCGATACGCCGTCGGCGCCACCCGCGTAGGCAGCCCGGGAACCCAGCCGGATGTCGGTGATGTTCGGCGTGAGCTTGACCAGGCAGGGGAGCCGGCTCGCCTGCTTGACCCAGTGGGTGACCATCTCGACGTACTCGGGTACCTGGCCGACCGCGGCGCCCATGCCGCGTTCGCTCATCCCATGTGGACAGCCGAAGTTCAACTCGACGGCGTCGGCACCTGTGTCCTCGACCTGCGGCAGAATCGATTTCCACGCATGCTCATTGCACGGCACCATCATCGATACGATCAGCGCTCGGTCCGGCCAGTCGTGCTTGATTTGGGCGATCTCGCGCAGGTTCACGTCTAGAGGGCGGTCGGTGATCAACTCGATATTGTTTAACCCGGCGATGCGCTGACCGTTGTATGTCGTGGCCCCGTAGCGCGAGCTGACATTGACCACGTGCGGGTCCAGACCCAGTGTTTTCCAGACTGCGCCGCCCCAGCCGGCCTCGAATGCACGGTTGACATTGTAGGCCTTGTCGGTGGGCGGCGCGGATGCTAGCCAGAATGGGTTCGGCGATGTGATGCCGGCTATCGTGCAGCGAAGGTCAGCCATGATCGGCGCTCCGGTTTCTGATATCGATGCGGGATTGTCATGTCATACGGTCGGCAGGCCGTGCTGTGGGGTTATGCCGCCTTGACTGCCGTGCGTGTGAAGTGGCGGTGGATCGCATGTGCAGCAAGCTTACCATCCTGGACCGCCTGTACAGTCAGGTCCAGTCCCAGGTGGTTGGTGCAGTCACCGCCGGCCCAGACACCGGGCATCGACGTCGCACCGTCGGCGTCAACGGCGATCCGGCCGCCATCGACAGTCAGTAACCGGGCCTCCAATCCGTCCAGTATGAGCGTCTGGCCGATCGCTTTCAGTACGACATCCGCATCGATGTTGAAAGTCTCGCCGGTGCCGACGAGCTTGCCGTTGGCGTCCAAGGTCGTGGCCTCGAATCGCACCGCGCTGACCTGTGGGTGGCGCCCTGGTTGTGGATGCGGTGCGCCGACGATGCACAGCGGCCTCGCCCATTCGCGCAGCACCACGCCTTGTTTGCGCGCGAATTCTCGCTCGGCCCAGGTTGCGCTCATCTGCTCGACGCTGCGCCGGTAGACCATCGTGATCTGCTGCGCGCCGAGCTTGAGGCTCTGCACGGCGGCGTCGATCGCGGTATTGCCGCCGCCGATTACCACCACGCGCCGGCCGACGGGTATGGCGTCGAGCGTGACGCTCTGGCGCAGCCGAGCGATAAAGTCCACCGCGTCGAGCACGCCGTCGATTGTCTCACCGTCAATGTGTAGCGCATTGACGCCACCCAGCCCGATGCCAATGAATACCGCATCGAATTGCGCGCACAACCGCGCGACGGTAATGTCGCGGCCGAGCCGCTGCCCGGCGCGCACTTCGATACCCCCAATCGACAGCAGCCATCGCACTTCACGTTGCGCAAAATCGTCGACTGTCTTGTATGCGGCAATGCCGTATTCGTTCAAGCCGCCCGGCTTATCATGCACGTCGAAGATCGTCACCCGGTGTCCGGCCTGGGCCAACGTATGCGCGCAGGCTAACCCGGCCGGGCCCGAGCCGACCACCGCGACATGCCTTCCGGTGTCGGCGGCCCGCGTGAACAGCGGTTTGCCTGATGCCGCCTCGCGCGCCATCTGATGGTCGGTTGCATGCCGTTGCAGCGCGCCGATTGCAACCGGCTTGCCATCCTGCTTGTTGCGCACACAAGCGCCTTCACAGAGGATTTCGGTCGGGCAAACGCGCGCGCACATGCCGCCGAGCGGATTGACCAACAGGATGTCACGCGCGGCGCCCTTCAGGTTGCCGTTGCCGATTTTGCGAATGAACCCCGGGATGTCGATGCCCGTCGGGCACGCGTTCACGCATGGCGCGTCGTAGCAATAATGACAACGGTTCGCCTCGACGACAGCCGCGTGGGTGCCCAGCGGTGGAGCGACATCGGCGAAGTTTGCCGCGAGCTGGTCCGCAGACAATCGGCCTGCTGCGATATCACCGGTTTGGGACGAGAACATCAAGGATTCCTTTGAGCAGAAAATACAATCCTGCCGGCCGCGATGTACGGCTAGCAGGAACCGAACCGATCACCCCATGACGGGAAACAGCTATTCGGCTCGCGCGCGTGTTCGAGCATCGCGTGCAGCAACACGTTGGCACCGGCCTCGATCCATTCGGGCTTCGCGTCCTCGACCTCGTTATGACTGATGCCGTCGATACACGGGACAAAGACCATCGACGTGGGCGTGACCTGGGCGAGGTAGCACGCGTCGTGGCCAGCGCCCGATACGATGTCACGATGCGAGTAGCCAAAGCGCTCGGCCGCCGCGCGCACTGAACGCACGCATGTGGCGTCGAATGGAACCGGCGCGTAGTAGAAAATTGGCTCGACCTGTGCGTCCAGGCGGCCTGCCTCGACGATTTTTGCGATACCCTCGCGCAATTCGGCGTCCATCCGGGCCAGTACGTCGTCGCTCGGGTGCCGGAAGTCGACCGTGAAGAGCACACGTCCCGGGATCACGTTGCGCGAATTCGGATGAACCTGCATCATGCCGACCGTCGCGCACGCGAGTGGCGCGTGCCGCAGCCCGATCTCGTTGACCAGTTGCACCACGCGCGAGGCGCCGAGCAACGCATCGCGGCGACGCGGCATCGGGGTTGGGCCGGCATGCGCTTCCTGCCCGGCTAGCACGATTTCGTACCAGCGCTGGCCTTGTGCGTCGGTGACCACACCGATCGTTTTGTTCTCGCTCTCCAGGATCGGCCCCTGCTCGATGTGCAGTTCAAACGCCGCGTAAATCGGCCGCCCGCCGCATGGCTGCTCGCCCGCATAGCCGATGCGCGATAGCTCATCGCCGATCGTCTTACCGTCCACATCTTTGCGCGACAGTCCGTACTCGAGTGAAAACACGCCGGCGAACACGCCGGAGGCCACCATCGCCGGCGCGAAGCGAGAACCTTCCTCGTTGGTCCAAATTACTGTCTCGATTGGTCGTTCAGTGACGATCCCATGATCGTTCAGTGTGCGGATCACCTCGAGGCCGCCGAGGACACCGTAGATGCCATCAAAGCGCCCGCCAGTCGGCTGCGAATCGGCGTGCGAGCCGGTCATCACGGGCGGCAAAGTGTCGTCGCAGCCAGCGCGGCGCATGAAGACGTTGCCCATCCAGTCGACACTGACCGTGCAGCCGGCCGCCTTCGCCCAGTCCACGATCAAATCACGTGCTTGCTTGTCCAGGTCGGTGAGGGCAAGCCTGCAGACGCCACCACGTGGCGTCGCGCCGACCCTGGCCATCTCTATCAAGCTGTCCCACAAGCGCTTGCCATTCACCCTGAGCGCGGTACTGAGCACACCGTCCGTTATGGTGTTCATCCCCGTCCTCTATGCACGTGACTACATTTAAAACGTGCATTCGTGTCGTGATTGCAGCCATGACGTCTGATCACAGTGCATCGTTTATGCGGCCGGACCGGCCTCGATACTGTTGAAACGCAACCCTGTTCAATTGGACAGTTGTAGGTGATAAACGACGCAAATTCAATGTTGGATCGGAGCGAGAAGTATGCTATTGATGTTGCACCGCACGAACGAAAGCCGCAACGATCGCATGTGGCGGGCCGCGCCTTGGATGCTGCGCAGCTACAATGAGGCGATAGGGCCAGCGTGCAGGCAGCCGCGTTTTCTGTCTGGAATGCATCCCGCGTTGACTGGAAGGGACCTCCCAATGCACGACAGCACGGTGATCATGCGATAACCCTATGATGAAAAGACGCTGGCCCACAATATCCGTGTGAGCGGTCCGTTCGGACAGTTTGGGGGCGCGGACGAGGGCAGCGTGATGATCGCGGAGGCGGAAAGCGATATCTGTGTGGTGAGCGCGTGAGCCGACAATCGGCTCGGCGCTCGTGGTGCTCGGAGCCGGACTGATCGCTTTGTCGACGATGCTGGGCGTGCAATTGTGTCGCCGCCTACGTGCAGAGTTGGAGCGGCTTGTCCGTACCGACGGCCTGACCGGCTTGAGCAATCGCCGCACGCTCAGCGAGATACTGGATATCGAATGGCGACGCGCACGGCGCAACCGCAGCGTGCTGTCGCTGTTGTTTGTCGGTACCGATCGCTCTAAGACATACAACGAATTTATGGGCACCAGACTGGGGACACCGCCTGCGCACGCCGGCACGGCCGCGGATGAGCGGAGCATACCTGCACCGCGGCGGCCTGCCGCGCCGCAGTAGCGCTCCGGGCCGCCGGGCCCGCGCCACGACGATAACGGTTGTCTGCTCCGATACGATGCAGGCATTCGGGCACTAGCGGGTCAAAGCCGGTCCGGCGCATCGTCAAGAAGGCCATGATCATTTAACCGCGCGTGCGGGCTGCATTGACGTCACCCCGCCTCCGGCAGGCTGAGCAGCCAACGTGCGTGAGCAGATCGAGTACGTGATCCGCCGCAGACTGAACAGTAACGGGGACTGACGCGGGTACTAGTGCTAAGCGCGTCAGCCGGCTATGGCCCCGCTTCGTGCATCGCCGCTTCGGTCGGTGGGGCGCCGTCACCGTTGGCGCGTTCACAGAGTGGGCCGGCAGCACGATGAAGCTGAGCATCGCGGACTAGTACAACATAGGTCCGAGCGGCGTAGCCGCCATAGCCTATGGGGGCCCCCTGCATGCCATAAGTCACACGTCGCAGGGTAGCAGCCGTAGTCGCGAGGTGGGATAGGGCTCGCAAAAGGGCGGCCGCGGAGTGCCCGTCGCGGGCCGCGCGTTGCGAGCGGCAAGCCGGTATGGATATTGCGTCTGCCCTCCGTGCTTGACGCGTCGCGTCGAACCGTGGCGCCCGGATTGGCGTTTTAAAGCAGAAGGGTGGCGGGCACCGTGTGGATCGCGGGGACCGAGTCTCCATCCGTGCTATTTCATTTCCCGGACGATGTAGTTTTTTCGCAGTCCGGGTCTACTAAGGTAGGGAGATGAACAACGGTTTGAATTCAGGAGATACCGGCGTCGAGCATGTCCGCACGTCGGTTGCCGCCACGCTGCGCGAAGCGACCTGGCAGGGTAGTAGTCACGCGCGCGCAGCTCAGCCCGTCACGGTCCGGCTCACAGTACATGCATCGACAGGCGAATTGCGAATCATTGCCGTGTGGGCGGCATTAGGTGCCTATGCGGGTCACGTCACGCAGAGCCGGATTCGCTGCAACCGCAAACTTGCCGTGGACGTACTGGAATTGGAGCTTCACGACATACCGGATGCTGTCCTCATGGACATCGCAGCCCATCTGTCCGCGGCTTCGTGGGTACGGGACGCGCGCGTGCAAGGGTGAACCGGCATATGACAACCCGCCGGCCACCACGACATTCTTGACCCTATTAATGGCAAGCCGGCCGCGGTGGCCCGACGTGCATGACCCCAACCGCGGCCACCGTGAACTATTGGCTCGCCCCGGACGCCGGCGCGACCGTGTTGCTCGAGCCGCTAGGCGCGACCCTGGAATTGTCGGCGCGCTTGCATCCCTCGATGCCAGCGGCCAGCGCGACCATTAACGTGGTGAATAGCAGGTAGACAACGTGTCGTTTCATCGCAGGTTCTCCTCTGACGAAGGTCGTAAAGAACCCTGCAACGTACGTACCCGGGCGCTCACTCATTGGCCACCCTCTTAAATCCGCCGTAACCATGCGCTGGCCGTCGGATGGTATGGGGCCATGCTTGCGATGTAGCCCGGGGTCCTCTATCGCCGCCTTCGTGCCCGCGTCCGTGCCGCGATGGTCATTGCCGCAGCGCTCGCATTCGCGTGCCGGACATAGGTTTACGGTTTGCACGCGGTGCGGGAACAACAACGCATTCATCGATGTAACTCATTCTCGCGTCATAGTTTCCGCGATGGAGGTCATAACGGTAGTGCGCGCGGGTATCAAGAACATTCGTCACGAGGGCACTCCGCTATGAGCATGACGGCCGAGACTACATCACCAAGGCGGGACACGCACTAGAAGAGACGCGTGTACTGTTGCTGAATGTGGGCGAGCTTGGAAAGGCACATAATCGAGTCTACTATAGTATATTTAATACGGCACACGCGGCATTACGCGTGGCAGCGGGTATGCCAGAATAAAGTCGTTTAAAGTCCGATGCTTTCAAGGAGGCAGCCATGGCAGGCGTTGGTAGCGAAAAAGTTTTTGAGAATAACAAAGTTATTGTTTGGAACTTTACTCTTGAGCCCGGTGCTTTCTCCCCGGTCCACACGCACGAGCACGACTACATGTGGTACACGCTCGAGGGCGCTCTTCTCCAGATATTTGATGAAGATGGAAAGGATCTTGGAACGCTCGACGTACCGACGGGCGCAATTTACTCCTTAAAGCTTGATAACGGCTACCTGGAGGTCCTTTCGGAGATCGGAAAGGGCATTCAAGTACCCGCAACCCATAAGGTGCGCAACGCTGGCACAACGCCGTACCGCGAGATTCTTGTGGAATATAAATAATAGCCGACGATCGGTTCGAGGCCCTTATCTACGTACACTGGCCGGCATGTTGGCACGATGACGCATCGCTGGCATGCGGCGATGGCGCCAGGCCCGCCGCGGGTGTATGCTGCCCGCTGGTTTGATTTGATGTGCCTTGAAGCGGTATGAAGCTCGTGCAGCCCCATTCCCGATATGCCTCTCTGGACACGTTGCTGCGCGACGTGCGCGCATGCCGTGTCTGCGATAAGCAGTTGCCGGCTGGCGCGCGGCCGGTGGTCAGGGCCAGCCGCGATGCGCGTCTGCTGATTGTCGGCCAGGCGCCGGGAGCAAAAGTGCATGCGTCCGGGGTGCCATGGAGTGATGCCAGCGGCAAGCGGTTGCGGGACTGGCTCGACATGAACGAGGCCGAATTTTACGATACGTCTCGCGTCGCGATCATTCCGATGGGCTTCTGCTACCCGGGTCGGGGTGCAAGCGGGGATAATCCCCCGCGACCGGAATGCGCGCAATTGTGGCTTGAACCGCTGCTGTCCCATTTGCCACGGATCGAGTTGACCCTGTTAGTTGGGCAATATGCGCAGCGTCATTTCCTCGGCGCACGGCGCAAGTCGTCGCTGACCGAGACGGTCCGCGCGTGGGCCGAGTACGCCCCCACGTATGTGCCGCTGCCGCACCCGTCGCCGCGCAACCAATTATGGTTCAAACGCCACCCGTGGTTTGCCGATCAGGTGCTGCCAATGCTCAAGCAGCGCATCGCGGCGTTGTTCGGCACGCCGCCACGCTAACGGGCCGATTCCCGTTAGCGCGTTGGCCGCTGTCCAAAGCGGTGACGCCGTATCCCGTTACTTCATAAAAAAAGTCGCCGCAACAATATACGGCAACCCGCGCGCATGCGGTTGTGCGGCACTCATCTTGCGCGCTCCATCGTGCTGTTGGCATGGCTCGCCCGAGCAGCGCCAATGCGAGCCGCCGGCCGTGGCGGCGAACCGACGGTGTTCTAAGACGTCGCGCTGCGGCGTGCCGCGGTGATAATCCACAAGCGATGGAATGCAGAAAAGCGCATTATAGGCGTTACATGGTAAGCGGCATCGTGCTCGCCGCGGCGCAATGGGCACCGTGCGAGGCCGATGCGGATCGGTCCATCAAGCAAGTGCGCCAGTGGACGCAAGAGTGGCAGTCCGGCGTGCAAGGCCATTCATGCAGGCCGCGCCGGCTAGAGCCGCGACCTAGTAGTACAAACCATGCATCTGCGCTGGCGATGCGCGGTCAATAGAAAAACCGGATCGGACGAAGACTTGAAGGAGCCCCGTTATGCCACGTCCTTTCTACTTGCGCCGCGCGCCGCGTGGCTCAGGCGCCGAGGGCAACGCCCATATCCGCCGTGGCGGCGCAACCTCGGCACGTCCGCCCAGTGTGTCGTACGCCCCCGTGCCCATGCCTGAAGCATTTATGTTGCCACCGAACGACTGGATACCGAACAACGACCGCCTGCCGGTGCTGCTGTATCGCGCAGGACTCAGTCCATATGAGTACGACCTGGCGGCGCGTTTCGAGGCTACTTTTGTCCGCTATGGCTGGCTACCGCAGTGGCGGGACGGCATCTACGATTTCCCGCACTTTCACTCGACCGCACACGAGGCGCTGGGCATCGCGCAGGGCATGGCCAACGTCGAATTGGGCGGTCCCGGCGCACGCGAGGTGCAACTGGAGCGTGGCGACGTGCTCGTGCTGCCAGCGGGCACAGGCCACTGCTGCCTGTCGGCCAGCGAGGATCTGGTGGTGGTCGGCGCTTATCCGGCTGGGCAGCAGTGGGACATCTGCCGAGGACCGTTGCCGGATGCCGCGGTGCAAGCCATGCGCTCGCTGGCAGTGCCGGATCATGACCCATTGGGCGGGCCCCACGGCCCATTGACACATTTGTGGCACACTGGATCACGCACCGACGCAACAGGAGTAAGCGATGAGCATACGGATCGTGCAACTCGGCACGCCGCGCGCCGATGATGAGGGTCTGCGCATCGGCACGGTGCGTAGGCCGCCACGCGGCGTGCCCAAGGCTGAATTTGCCCGACGTAACTACTACGACGTGTGGTTGCCGATCCTGTCGCCAGACGCAGATGGCGTGGCGCAGGCGAAATCGGCGCGTGGTCAAGCCGAATGGAACGCGTTCGCCCGTAGTTTTCGTGTTGCCATGAACCGTGGTGACGCCAGCAAGGTGCTGGACGTGTTGGCCGCGCTTTCCAAGTCGACCCATTTCTCGATCGGCTGCTATTGCGAGGACGAAAACCGCTGCCACCGCAGCATCCTGCGCGAGCTGCTGAAGGCACGCGGCGCGCAGATCCGATCGTGAAGCGACGGCCGGTCAGCGAACCCGCCCGCGGCCAAGCCCCCGGCACGTCGGACGAGGGCCACGTCGCAAGGAGGGCACCTCATATGAGGGATACATCGCAAAATCTATGGCCAAGCCTTCGCCAGCAGCCACGCCACGCCCGCGGCAAGTGGAGGCGTATCCGCACCGGGGATACGGTCGCCCTTAGTCCCGGTAAGATCGCCTTGCTCGAAGCCGTGCCCATGCTCGGTTCGATCTCGACCGCCGCGCGCAGTCTAGGCCTATTCTATGCGGTCGTGGCTGCTTCGGTTCTCGCTATGCCGATTGCTTCCTTCGCTCAGGCGAACGCGCCGTTGACCCGTACTCAAGTGCAGGCTGAGTTGGCCCAGCTCGAAAAGGCCGGCTATCAGCCAGGTCTCGCAAGTTTGTATTACCCAACCGATATCCAGGCGGCAGAAGCGCGCCTGGCCGCGCAGCAAACGTCGCCAGTCGGGGGCGTCGCGACCGGGAACTCGCGCAGCGGCGCAGGCAATGCCGCCGTGTCGCCACGTGAACCGGCAAACGAGGTCAAACTCGGTCTACTTCGGCCAGTAAGCGCCGGGCGCAACCGGCCGACGGTTTTCTTCCCGCGAACGCGGTTGGCTTTCCTGCGCGCCGTCAAGGCAGTGTTGGGCCACGACCGGTAGGCACGGGACATCGTGGGGCAGTCTACCAATGGTCGAGTGGCGCCATAGTGCACGGCACATTACTTGGTTAACGCCCAAGGTACTGCCCGCCCCGATTGCACGACGGTGCGCAGATGTCGTACTGTGAGGCCCGTACCGCTTGGTTGACCGTCATGCCCGTACCACTCTCTGTTTCATTCCACTGTACATTGCGTGCGGCAACGCTGGAAGACTTCGACTTCGCCGAGGCACTCACGCGCACGAACATGGATGTCTACTATCACCGCCATGGCCTGACGTGGCGCGCCGACCTATTTCTGGCCAGTTGGCAGCTGTCGGAAAACTACATTGTCGAACGGGACTGCTACCGCATCGGCGTGCTGCGCATCAGCAACGACGCGGATGCCCTGCATATCCGCGACTTGCAACTGGTCCCTGAAGCCCGCGGCGCGGGCGGTGGCACGTTCCTGCTGGAAACCGTGCATGCGTGGGCTCGCCGGCGTCGCCTGCGGATACTGCGCCTGCGCGTGTTCACCGACAACCCTGCCACAAGACTGTATGCACGGCTCGGCTATCAAAACGTCGGGGGACAGCTTGTCGACTTCGGAATAATCAAGCAGATGGAACGTCTTGCCTGACTGCGGTGGTCCGGCCTCACCGCCGGATGGATTCCGCGCGCCGCCGATTGATTAGATATCCTTTAAAATCGTCGGCTACGGTACTGGCGGCCAGGTTGAGCCGATCGGCCCGGCTACCTCGTCAGGCTCGAAGACCTGGGACTCGCACGCACCGGGCGCACCGTCCTGCCGAGTGAAGAACGCACGAGGGCTCTCGCCGAACGCGCGACGAAACATCGCCGAGAAAGCACTCTGGCTCTGGTAGCCGAACTCACGGGCCACGCGCGCGAGTGGACGAGCGTTTGCGCCTGGGCGGGATCGCCCAGCACGGCCTCGCACAGCCTGCGCAGGCGCTTCTCGTTCGGCAGCGGCACGCCAAGCGGCAAAGGCCGGGAGCGCATTATTTCATCCAACAGCCACTCGCACAGCAGCGCTTCACGCCGCCCGGGCAGCTCGCGTGCATCGAGCGCCGCAATCACCTCGCGCATCAAAGGCGAAACTTCGACAACCCGGCATCCGCTGATGCCCCACCGGACACGCGGATTCGTCAATGTAAATCGTGCGCAGGAACGCGTCCTCAAAGACATCGACCTGGTGCGGCATGTGCGGCGGCACATACACGGCACGCGACGGCGGCACAATCCAGGTGGTGCTCATACTGGTCATGCGCAATACGCCGCGCGACGAGTAGGTCAGCTGCGCCCACGGATGCGTATGGTCCGCCAAACCATGGCCGGCTGGCATGGGCCGGGATCGGACCCGGATTGGATGATCGCGTGTCGGCGCGTGATGCGACGCAATGTCGGTCCTCAGGACCGGGCTGTCGGCAGAAAGCATGGTGCTAACAACGGCACAAACAAAAATGAAATAATGGCGCAATTTCGCAGCAATTTGGTCCGCTGATAAGCGATGTCGTGAGGGCCCCTGGATGTCGCGTATGGCGTACGCGGACACGTACCGGCACTAGCCGGCTGATTCATGCGTTGAACGGCCGTTTTTTAGCTCCATCCGCCTGAATGACTTCACTGTTTTGGCACACGCGCACTATGCTACGGGGCGAGCGCATTCGCCGGGCTTGCGTCAACGCTCAAGGTGTTCAAGGACAGCACGTTGGTACGCGTGGCGCTGGAGGGAAAAGGCGACGGGCGCCACTCCGGCATGCTCGCCGAGGAAAACGGCTGGGCTGGCATCCTTGCCTATGGCGTGGTGCGGGACACACGAGAGTTGGACGCATGCAAAATCGGCAATCGCGCGCTCGCGGCGCACCCACAGCGCAGCCTAAACGGGCGTCGGCGAACGGGACGTTGTCGTCGTGCTCCCTGGCGTCACGACCTGGCCGGGGGAGTGGATTTATGGGGATGCGGACGGCATCCTCGTCTTCACCACGAAGCTAACTTGAGCGAGAGAGACTATTATGCTGAACGTCTTTGTCTACGGAACACTGCGCGAGAACGAGGCCAACGATATTGGCCGCGCCGCCCAACGAAGCGGCCTCGCGCAGCCGCGCTGGCTCGGCCGAGGCAGCGTGAAAGGCACGCTGTACGACCTCGGCACGTACCCGGGCTTGGTGCCTGATACAGCGGCTGGTGAAGTCTACGGCGATGTGTTCGAGATCGACGAGGCGCTGTTACCGGTGTTGGATAAGATCGAGGAGGTCTTTCCGCACCATCCGCGCGAATTTCAGCGCAACATGATTCAAGTTCAACTCAACGGCAGGCTGTTGCCGTGTCAGTTCTATCCTGTTGATGCAGCCTCGACGGTAGGGCGCACGCCCATCCAATGCGGCGACTGGGTCGCCCACCGCCGGATGCGTGATCACGATGCTCAGCCGAGCGAGCCGGACATTGCGCTGTCCAAGGTGGCCGAGAGCGCGGCGTAGCCGCAAGCCGTGCGTGCTGGCGGCGGTATTAACCGGCACGCCAATCAGCCATCCGTTTTAAGCAACAGATGCGTCAGATGGAACCGGGGCCCCAGGCTTCAGGGCCATCACGCCATCGCTGAAATCCTCGTTCCGCTTGAACCGGATTCCGGCCACGGCGCCCACTGGCTGGGTCTGGCCGGATAATCCGCCTTCGCCTGCTCGAACGGAAACTGCAGCGTCACAGCAAGTCGGCCCCAAACAGCCGGTCAGCCTAATGGCTGTGCTCACGCCACACGCACGCGGCACCGTGCGCCACTGGATCATGTACATGTCCGGTACGAGTGGCTATACTTGTACAACTTATCGTACGTTAAAAGTGACTCGATGCGTACAATTCATTTTTCGGATGCGCGCAGTAACCTCAAAACCGTGATTGACCAGGTTGTCGACGATGCTGACGTAACGCTCGTCACGCGTCGCGATGCGCCTAACGCCGTCATCATGTCGCAGGACTATTACGACAGCCTGATGGAGACAGTACATCTGCTGCGCTCGCCGGCCAATGTCGCCCACCTCGAGCGCTCGATCGCGCAGTTGCGCAAGGGCAAGGCAACGGAGCACAAGCTAGCTGAGGACGCTGAATGAGCGATCGCCGCGTACTTTTTACGCCTGGCGCATGGGAAGATTACGTCTACTGGCAAGGACAGGACCGCAAAACCCTCAAACGCATCAACCAGCTCATTCGCGAAGCACAGCGCGCACCGTTCGAGGGGATCGGTAAGCCGGAGCCACTGAAGGCAAATCTCTTCGGCTTCTGGTCCCGCCGCATCGACGACACGAACCGCCTCGTGTATGAGGCAGACGATTTACAGATCAGCGTTATCTCTTGCCAATACCATTACTAGGCGTAACGGCGCGTTGCCGGCGCAGCTTGTTCCTGTCGCACCGTTGTCTTTCTTCGTCCGCCATCTCGATGAGCCGGTTGCTGGTTCATTCAGCTATTTTGCGAACAAATGACGACTCACGGAAATTCTCATTGATTTGAAACGGTGTTCTATACAGTCGCAGTCGCACCAGTTTGGCGGAAACGATAACCTATACTCAGCACCGCAAGCCAGATTGGAATTAGATACACTGAAATACGCAAATCCGGCGTCAGATAGATAATAACGACAATGGCGGCAAGAAATAACAAACACAGATAATTCGCGAATGGATACCCTATACTCGCAAATGACGTTTCCTGCCCAAGCTTGCGCTTGTCGTGTCGGAATTTCAAATGGATCAGGCTAATCATCGCCCAATTGATTAACAATGCTGACACGACCAGCCCCATCAGCAACTCGAACGCCTTGTTTGGCATCACGTAGTTAATCGCAACACAAATGCCGGTAACGGCTGCCGACACGCTAAGCGCGGCTAGCGGTACGCCACGTCGGTTGACCATGCAAACTGCGCGTGGCGCGTTGCCTTGCTGAGCAAGTGCGTACAACATGCGGCTATTGCTATAGACACCGCTGTTGTATACAGACAGCGCCGCACTCAGTACAACGATGTTCAGTGCGGCTGCGACGAAATTGCTGTTTAATGCGTGAAAAATCATCACAAATGGACTTCCTCCAGTGACAACTTCTTGCCACGGATAAAGTGATAGCAATACACCAAGCGCACCCATATAGAAAATCAAGATTCGGTAAATAACTTGGTTGGTTGCGCGTGGAATGCTTTTGTGTGGCTCCTGCGCTTCCGCAGCAGTCATACCTACGAATTCAAGCCCGCCGAACGAAAACATGATGATAGCCATCGACATTACAAGACCCCCTATGCCGTTAGGCAAGAAGCCGCCATGTCGCCACAGGTTCGTCACACTCGCCTGTGCTCCAGCCGTGCCGGACACTAACAAATAAGTACCAAACGCGATCATGCCAATGATCGCGATTACCTTGACGATCGAAAACCAAAATTCTATTTCACCATAAAACTTCACGCTGCTTAGGTTAATCGCATTGACGATCGCAAAAAAGGCCAACGCAGACGCCCAAGTCGGTATATGCGGCCACCAGTACTGGATGTAGAGGCCGACCGCGGACAATTCAGCCATACAAACTAGGCTATTCAATACCCAGTAATTCCAACCCGATAAGAAACCAGCAAAACTGCCACAATATTTGTTCGCAAAATAGCTGAATGAACCAGCAACCGGCTCATCGACCACCATTTCACCGAGTTGGCGTAAGATAAGAAATGCGATTCCGCCAGCCAGTGCATAGCCAAGCAGAACCGAAGGGCCTGCCATCTTGATGGTCTGGGCAACGCCCAGAAATAATCCTGTACCGATCGTACCACCCAGTGCAATCAACTGGATATGCCGGTTTTCCAAGCCACGTTGCAGGGTGGCTTCTGTCCCCACTACTGCCACTCCTTCCTTCATGCTTGCTGTATCAAGTTTGTCTTCGCCAGGTTAGATGTGGGTTCAAGCTGTACCCAATTTTTAACTTTCGTGCCGTGCTTTTCCTACGAAAAGCAGACACTATTTGAATTGAGGGATTTTGTCAAGCGCCATGGCAATTATTTGAAAATTAGGTGTAGTGCCTTGGGTAACTCCATTAGATAGTATCATCACGGTAAATAGTGCTGTCACGAGATTGAGTTTAATGATTGTTTGTTCAATTCCTGATTATGAAATTGACAGTGAGAAATGGATTTCTTGCCGAGGATAAAATTCAGGCAGCGAGAGTCTAGATGCCGAGTCAGGTAAGGCGAGTGCGGTATTTTTGCGCGAAGGGTATGACAACCTTTGGCGGGACGCCTAAATCGAACGGGATATCGCGTCGCTGGAGCATGCGTTGGCGATGTAAGTGAGACCAGACGACGATCGTTCGGCTCGTCAACTTGAGTCGTTGCGCCGCGTGCCACGGCTTTGGTTTGCCGTCCCCCCATCTCTCAACCAGCAGATAAAAACGAGGGGATGACTCAGTCCGCACGAGGCACAAGTTCAGTTGGCTGGTCGCGCAAAGCATCACCAATCTGGTGGTAAAGCTGGCCAACATCGAACAGCTACCCGAATTTGCGGTATCACCAGTACCCTCATGCCTTCCACGGGTCAATAATGGTGATACCGCAATCAACAAAATCCTTAGTATTGTGCGTTGCCAGCGTCGCCCCATGTGACCGTGTGATGGCCGCGATCATCGCATCAAACTGGCTGATGGGTATGCCTGAGCTTTTGCGTGACGCGGCGATGTGTGCGTACATGTCTGCTGCACGACTGTCGAAGCTTAAAAGCCTGCCCGCAAAATCTTCGTCAAAAATCGCATTAATGGCTGCTGCCAATGCCTCTTTGCGAGCACCGTGCGCCAGCAGCCGCACACCGTAAAAAATTTCCGCTTTTGTGACTGTCGTGGTGAAAAGCGAGACGCGACGCTGCTCGGCTAGCCAAGTCATCACTTTTGCGTTGGGCACCGGTCGCAGCGTTTCGGATAAAATGTTAGTGTCTAGAATAATCATGCATTCCAATCCACCGGTTCCCGAATCGCTTCACGCGCGGGCAACTCCAGTTCAATGCCGCCAATTGATTGCAGACGGCTCCGGATAGCTTGCGCCAAGTTTTGCTGAGTGCTGGCAGATTCAGTGGAAAGCGCCGCGCGTAGAATATCCCTGGCTTCTTCCTCCATTGAGTGACCGTGCTGCGCCGCCTGTACCCGCAAACGCCTCTTAAGCCCCTCATCGAGGTTGCGAATAGTCATGCTTGCCATTTTTAGCCTCCGTCATCATTGATGTCATTTTAATCATTGATTGCATATTTGGCAATCACTGTTGTGTGCACTCATGCGCCATGTGAGCCGTCGATTTGGTGCTTTGCTTGATCTTTAGTGGCGCCAGCTGTCGTTGCTGTGCAGGCCGCAGTCCGCGGCGGTCAGCGACGCGTGGTCCAGGTGATCGCGCGCGTGGCGCAGGTCGAGTTGTTCGTCGACCAAGTGCGAGCTTGCACGCTGACGCGGCGCGGATCATGCCGGTGCGCGGGAAACTCAACAATGTGCTCGAAAACGAACGCACCGCTTCGATGTAGCATGGCCAGCCGTTCGTTTCAGCCAGTCGTGATATCGGTTATCACGAAGCTGTGCACGAAGTCACTGTCGATCTTGGTGCCACCGCAATGCGCAACGAAATTAACCTCGAGGTAGTTGAGTAGCGGATTATTTCAGTCAAAAAAGGTTTAAATCGGGACGGCACGGCGGATCGCATTGCCCACTGCGCTAGCGCGTTGGCGTTGACCCGTGAGAGCCTGTGCGCGCACTTCACGCAGCAGCCGGTCAATGGTGGCGACGCAGATCTGTTCAGCCGCTAGCAAACCTGTTTCGATAGCCTCAAGTGACCATGCCGTGTCATCGAGTCGATCAGCGTTGGAATGAGCGCCTTCAGCCGTTTGCCGCAGATCCGATCGGCAGCCTCCCACAGTGTGGTCAGTGCGGCCCGCACCTGATCGTCATACCATCGCTGCGCTTCGGGCTTCGTCCTTGAGGGTAGAGGCTCGCGGCACAGCATACGGATAGCGTGTTTGTGGTAATACCCAGTCACCTGAACAAACACTCGTCCAGCATCTCGCGCTTCTCGTTGCGGCCAAAACGGTGGTACCGCTCACCGACTGCCTCAACCAATTCCCGTCGTGTTCTCATGCTGAGCCGCCTCGTCATCAGTCGTTCCCGCCAGGATTCTGACGGGTAACACATTACATGAGGCAACAGGCTGCGCTCGGTAGCAAAAAACCTGAGTCAATGCGCCGGCCATTCTGCTTGACGCTATCCACACGCGACAACCTGCGTCACGCCTCGCTCACCACAACTTCGATGTTACCTGCATGGCAACGATGCTCGTCGTGCCCGGCAGATTAACGAGGCATTCGGCCCACGAAAAACCGCACGACGGTCAGACTAACCCTACCATCCTGGCAGCCTGCCGCCCACTAACCGTACTTTGGCGCCTTTTCGTCGAACGCCTCCTGATCCTGCGTTTTGCAGCCACAAACCGCATGCCTGGGCGCTGAACCGCTTCCCAGATCGCTGCGGCATCAATTGCGTCGTTTTTATTCGACTCCACGAATAGGCGCACAAACTAGGCAACGATGAGCCGCACATGTGTGCCAAGCCATGCTCAGAGCCGAGCCCAGTAATGCTCCGACCATTCTATCTATTTGGCTGCAGTTCGGACATTTTAAAAAGGTTTTGACACAGATCAAGCATTGCTGAACACCAATATGGTGGAGTCTGATTTCTTCTGTCCGTTCATCATTGGCTGCGGCTCCTTGCCTTCTCGATGCGGGACCGTCCCTGGTACGACAGAGTATAATGTCGACCGGAAGGTGTCCAATGGAGTGGATCATGCCTACTGACAAACTTGGCCGTTATATGGCCAGCGATGTGTTTTTGGCACGCGCCAACGCAGCGGTGAAGAAGGCCGCCCATAACCTTGAAAAAAAGGGCATCCAGCCCGTTTACGTCGTGCGCGATCCAAAAGAGGCGGCTACGGAGGTGTCTGGCAATGTCGTCAAGGTGAGCGTTGGAGTGTCCAGCGCGAAGCACAAAACCCTTAAAGTCGCATGACCATCACGACCACAGAAGAACAAGGTATTCCAGCAGTCATCATCTTCGCCGGGCCGAACGGCTCGGGGAAATCCACCATTACAGAGGCAGTCGTCGGCGACCCGGAGCAGTTCTCGGGAGAGTATATCAACGCCGACGACATTGCCCGCAGTCTTCAGGATCAGATCCCCGATTACCGCGAGCGTAACCTTAGGGCTGCTCGGATTGCGGAGCAGCGTCGTCTCCAGGCGCTGCTCGAGGGGCGCGACTTTGCCTTCGAAACGGTCATGTCCACACCTGAGAAGGTCGCGTTCATGACGCAGGCGAAGGCGCTTGGCTACCGCGTCTCTCTATTCTTCGTCACGACGGAAGATCCTGAAATCAACGTACTCCGCGTTGCCAACCGCGTGGCGGACGGTGGTCACGCCGTCGAGCCGGACGCGATTCGCCGTCGCTACGCTGCGACGATGGATTTGCTGCCGGCCGCATTCGAGCACGCCGACCAAGCGACTGTGCTCGATAACTCGGAAGCGCCCGGTAACTTGCGTATCGTCGCCACGAAGGCAGACGAAGATGTGGAGTTTCCAGTGGAGGATACCATCCTGCCGTGGGTCGCTAGGAAGCTGACCGATCCGTATATGCGGCGGCTCGCTTCGCGCAAACTGCTCTCGGCCACGCTATCTGATGGCCGGCCTGTTCGGGCCGCCGAGGCTGCGCACGGCAAGGACTACACCGGCATGGTGGTACGTGTTACCGAGCATCACGCGCTGCAGGGCGTTTCAGGGGAATTGTTGCTACACGACCGACAACTCGCCGCGACGACGGTGTATGTCATCGGCCAAAAGCAGACCGTGAGCTATCGGTATGAGCACGGCAAGATCGTGCCCATCGACGTGGTTTCGCCAGTAGCTCGGCATCGGGCACCAAAGCAAGGTTAGGATTAGATCGGGCGGCCTGCCACGAATCCAACCCTCCAGTTTCGTTTAGAGACGGTTTCATAAAGGCTACTGCGCTCGCTGAATGGTGTTCCAGTAGATCGAGCAGCAGCCGAGTTTGAGAAACGCTTCATGAATGTCAGCGCGACGTTCAAAGCGAATACGCAGACGGCGGACGTCACATCACCCCGGCTTCCACCTCAACAAAATCCCGTCGGTCATCGCCCGTATAGCCTCGCATCGTCCTCGCCAGCACGCGCGAAATCAAATCAACAACGGCCTATACGGGCCGCTTACGGATGTAAGTCAGCATGACTTTCCGTGAGGCAGAAGCTGGCCCGCCGATAGTGTCAAACTACCTTGAGCAAATGCGCCGCGTTCAGCCTAAAGTGCCTTACTGCTTATTAGGATGGAGCCTCGGCGGCATAGTGGCGCATAGCATGGCTGTTCGACTCGAACACCAAGGCGAAAAAGTGGCGTTGCTGGATAGTACCCCTTTTGCGGTCAGGATGAACAGGGCTGTTCGCCGTTGGACTTGCGCGTTGATTCGCCCTTCAGCGGTAACTTGTGCGCCTGATAGAAGAGTCGAGTCAGGCCACTTGATGGCACGGCCCGAGGTATGTGTCGTCGCGCCACCGCACAAGGCCCGAGCTACTATCGCGCAGCCAGGAACGAACCACTCGGGAACCACAACGATGAACGCCCCGCATGGTCCATGGAAGACCCGCTACTTCTTTGACACCGAATTCGCATTTTTCGACCCCTGCCAGCTCGTCAACGTCGCGATCGTCGGCGAAGAGGGCTGTGCGCTTTACGCCGAGCGCTCGGACTTCGAATCAGCGCTCCGGCTGCCGAGCAGGGGGCTCGACCGGGTGCTCGTCGCCCCAGTTCATTCGATGGCCGCGCACTGTCTGGCGGTGCCGCGTGTCCTCTTCCTCATGCAAGTACACGCTCGTCGTGGTCAGCGACACGTGCCCGAGGTTGTCACGCACCGTGCGCAGATCGAGGCCCGCGTCGGCCTGATGGGAGCCGGCCGTATGCCGCAGCCAATGCGCCGACGCGCGCACCAGTTCGTCGGCCCGATCGGCAAATTCTGGGCCGCGTGCGCGCAGCCACGACGCGGCATCGCGAAAGGTCCGCTTGATCGCGTCATGCAGGGCGGAGCGCGACAGGCCACGACGCGGGCCCCGGAAGGGCACGACCAGCGGCGTGTCCTCCGCCCGGCGGGGCAGCGAGGGCAGGCCACACGCCTGCCGGTAGCGGGCCAGCTCGACGATCAACTCCGGCGACGCGGGCACGCGCCGCGCGCGTTGCCCCTTACCCACGATGTCAAGCCACCACTGATCGTGTCCGTCCGGGCCCAGGCGCCGCGAGAAGTCGCCCATGGTGCCGTGGGCGACCTCGGAAAGGCGCAGGCCTTGCAGATAAAAGAGCGTGGTCAGCCAGCGGCAGCGGGCGTAGTAGGCCTGCTGCGCGGCCGTTTCCTGGGGCAGCTGCGCGACAAAGTGTTTAACCTCGTTCCATAGCGAAACGGATAAGTAGCGTGTGATGTGCGGCGCCGAGCGTTTGGCGCGCTGACGCAGCAGCGCCATCGGATTGCCGCGCAGGTAGCCGGCGTCCACTAGCCAGGTGAACAGGCCGTTTAGGATCACCCGCGCTTGCCGCTGGCTAGCTGCGGACAGCGGCCCATTAAAGGGTCGCCAGCGGGCATCGCCGCGGGCGTACTTGCCGCCGGTGGCCGACACCCAGCGGTTTGCAGGCTGCGGGTCGGCCAGGAACGCGTTGAATTGTTGTAGATCCTCGTGCGTGAGTGACGACAGCGGCTTGCCGAGTTGCACGACAGCCCACAGCATGAGTCGCTCGGCCTCCTTACGGTAGGCCTCAAACGTAGTTTGGGTGTCGGCGTAATTGGCTAGCCAGGCGCGCACCGCGTCTAGATCGTTGCGCGCGGCGAGTTGCGCGCGCTCGCGCGCGCCACGATTGGTGCCGTCGCGCCCGTCCAGGTGCTCGGGCAAGGCGAGCGCCTCGACCGGTTGCACGGCGGTGAACGGGGTGATGGACACGATTCGGGCACTCCAAGCGTGGGGTTCAATCAAAAAGGAAGCGTTTGCCATACTACACGACATTATAGACGTAATGTCGTGTTAGCTGTCTAAATCATTAGAAAGCTAATGTAATACGTAGTATTATTAAATGCATTCTGCCCAAAAACGACGATGACTGACCTCCTGTCCCCCGATGCGGCACTGAGCGCCGAGATCGCGCGCTTGAAAGCCGCGCATCCGAATACGCGCGAGTTGTATCGCGAAGTGTGCGCGCTGTTGTTCTTTCGTTTTGGCATCACGCCCACCGCGAACCGCCTGTACCAGCTGGTGCGCAAAGGCAGCATGGGCACGCCCACCGAGGTCCTCGCCGAGTTCTGGCGCGAGCTGCGTGAAAAAAGTCGTGTCAAGCTCGACCACCCGGATTTACCCACCGAACTGCGCGACGCCGCCGGCACGCTCATCGCGACGCTGTGGGAGCGAGCCGCGGCTGCGGCGCACGCGGCGCTGGAAGAGGTGCGCGCTGAGGTGCGCCTCGAGCGCGACGCGGCCGCCGCCGAAGTAGCCGCCGCCCGCGAGGCCGCGGCGCACGCCGAGCGCACGCTCGAGACGCACCACGCGGCGCTGCTCACTGCGCAGGCGCGCCTACAGGAACTGGAGCCCGCGCTGGCGGCGGCTGAAGCAGCACGCCAGACGCTGCACACGGAAGTCGAGCGCCTGCAACGCGACGCCCAGGAGCGGGACGCGGCGCTCGCCCAGGCGCGCGCCGATTTTGCCCGCGAACTCGATAAGCTGCGGGCCGACACCGCGCGCGCCGAAGCGCGGCTGCAAGCGGCGGAAAAACGCGCGCTCTTGGAGACCGAGCATGAGCGCCGCACCAGCGCGCGCCTGATCAAGGAACGGGATGCGGCGGTGCGACGTGCCGACGAAAGTGACGCGCAGCGCCGCGCTGAGCGGCAAGCGCTGCAGGCGCAATTGGGGGACGCACGCCAGCACATTGGCATGCTGGAAGCCAACTTAGCCGCGCTGCAGCGCGCGAACGCCGACGCTGAAAAATCGCGGCGCGCGCGGCAGCGCCTACCCACTCAGTCTGCATTGGGCCGGACCTCTGGCCCGATTAGGCGGCCACGCCCGCCGGCGCGTGCGCTCAAAAAGACTAGGTGACGCCGTCACCGACATTCGGCGGAGCCTGCGCGAGGGATGGATCCCGTAGTGTAGGAGCCAAATGACTAAATTAACAACGCATCACCAGACCTCGATGCGTAGCGCCATTTTAGGGGAAATGGTGACGTGCTCATTGAGCACGTTATTTTACATTTACTATTACAAGGTCACCTCAGCGGCAAGTGCTTCCCACGGCGCCGTCAAGCGGCCGTCTTCCCGCACGACTAGACCGGCAACTTCTAGCGCTGCTACATCAGCATGCACGCGCTTGTAGTCACGCGATAAAGCGCATGCCAAAGCCTTGACGCTATCGGCGCCTTCTCGGTGCAAATAGCGTAGCAACTCCAGCCGTTTTGGCGTCAGCGCCGCCACCATTTCCTGCCACGAGAGAAAGGTGACGTGACTTTCCTTGAAATGCTCGCCTTTGGCCGCGCGCTCAAAGGCATTCACGAACCGCTGCCCCATATCACGTGCGCCACTCACATGGACTGTCAGTTTGCTCATTTTCCGCTCCTTTCGCGTTCAACCTCCCCCAAAAAGTCCCTCACCATCTGTTCCGCCGTCGAAAAAACGTAGGGCACTTCACGGTCACGATAGTGGCGATGGTCGCCCTTGCTGCGTCATTATCGTAGCCAATGATTCTTGCGCCGCCCTGACCATAGAACAGGCTGTATTTCAAACCATGGGGTCTTTCCGCATCGCATTCGGGCAATCGCCAGATCCGCATTTCAAGAATGGCTCCGTCCGGATAAACCATTCGATCCTCAAATAACAGCGTCGCCTTCTTTTTCATATGGCATATTTTGCCATATGCCAGCTTATGGCGTCAACCGCCATAGCTAGAGGCACAAAGTGCTTGCCAATCGTGTTGCGTGTTTCTACAATGGATAAACATTAGGGGATTGAGATGGAACTCAAGATTCAAAAATGGGGTAATAGCGCAGCAATTCGTCTGCCGAGTGTGCTGCTCAAGCAGATCAACGCGTCGGTCGGCAGTTCGCTAAACGCCGACGTGCGTCCGGATGGCGTAATGCTGGCCCCGGCCCGCCGCAAATATTCGCTGAACGACCTTATTGCCCAATGCGACACGAAGGCTTTTTTTCCGGACGACATGGCGGCATGGAATAAGGTCAAACCGACGGAGGGTGAGGCTTGGTGAGGCGGGTCAAGTTCGAGCGGGGCGATATCGTGCGCGTGAGCCTAAACTCGACTGTCGGGCGAGAGCAGCAAGGCGATTTTCGCCCAGCGCTCGTTCTATCTCCGGCGGCGTTCAACGCCTTGGGCGTGGCGCTCGTTGCCCCGATCACCCAGGGCGATGCCTCTGCTCGCTTTGCTGGGTTCGCCGTACCGCTTTCCGGTTCTGGAACCGAGACGAAAGGCGTAGCGCTTGTCAACATGGCGCGTATGCTCGACCTGGAGGCGTGCGGCGCGCGCAAGGTCGAACGTGCGCCGGTTGAAGTGGTTGAGGACGTGCTGGCTCGGCTTCAGACGATTATTGAATGAGGAAAACGCGATGAGCAACAAGTTCTGGAACGTGATGTACGCGCTGGGCAACGCCGAGCGGTGGGTCGGCGACGTGAACAATCCGCAAGCGCGCTAGTCTGCGATGCAAGGCACTTTCGTCAACATGAGTGGCTGCTCGCCCAGCGCAAACGGGTCTCGGAGGGATCGGTGATCACCTCCTCATCCGACAAATCGAAGGCATGCTGCCAGTACAGCAGCCCCGCGATAATCGGAACTTATCCTAAGCCACGCATTTCCTATTCGTTGCGGCACCGCACATGACGTTCGTCAACCTTCCCAACAGCATACGAACCGATTTCCCGGACGGCAGTTACCTCGTCGAGGGACCCGAAGGGGATAAAGACCTTGTCTCCGAATCAGGTGATATCAGTGCCACCCTTGCCGAAATTCGGCGAGTGCAGATCGATGATCTCTCGCAGGTCTTAAGGCATGATATTGTGCGTGGCCATGAGACAGTCTCGCATACCTTGCACTTCACTGGAGGGGGCGTTTTTCTTTTTTATTTAGCAACACGGCTACTGAGTTTTTCCTGAAATTTCGCCTTCCAAGAGGTCGCGTATAAACTCGACAAAAAGGAAGGAAATCAGGATGTTTAAGGTACCGAAACAGGTGTACACGGCGGAATTCAAGCTGGCCGCCGTCCATCGGGTCAAGGATGGCCAGGCAGTGGCCGTGGTGGCCCGCGAGCTGGGCATGTCGAAGTAGACGCTTCGCAACTGGGTGAAGGCCGAAGCGTCGGGCAAGCTTAACGGCGCCGGGCCGATTCGGCCTGCCCCGAAGAGCCGGAAATTTCCACTTTAGAACAGCGCTGATTTGGGGTAGCCTCAATCGCCACCACCATTTCTCGCTTGGTTTGGGGCGCAGAGCTTTGCTTGGCGACAACCTTCGGTCAAGCATTTCTTCATGTTCGCCTTCCTCTCCGAAACGAATTTGACTAGCTGCCCCTGCTTGCTGTGTCGGTTCATAACCCTAATTCGGTGGCGATGATGTTGCGTTGAATATCAGATGTTCCTGAATAGATGATTGATGCGATGGCGTCGCGCAGTCCTCTTTCAGTGGGGGTTTCAGCTAGGTAGCCTTGCGCACCGTAAATCCGCAGTGCGTCTATCGAAAACTTAGTGTACGTCTCAGAGACGAACAGCTTTGCACAGGCCGCTTCCAGGGTGGCATCCTCGCCCGCGTCCTTGAGCCGTCCTACCCGGTAGACGAGTTCGCACGCGGCCTCTAGGTTGACTTTCATGTCGGCGATGCGATGGGAGACGGCTTGATTCTTTCCAATGGGTTGGCCGAACTGGCGGCGGGTACGTGCATGCGTAATGCATGCTTCAAGGCGGCGGCGCATGGTGCCCAACGTGGTGGCAAGAATGCATCCACGTTCATATTCCATGGCACTTTCAAAGACCTTGACGCCTCGCCCTTCCCGTCCCAGTATCGCATCGGCCGAGACACGGCAGTCCTTGAGCGTGATCCGGCCCATTTGTGCGGTGCGCAGTCCCATCTTTTCCAAAGGCGGGCTCAGGTCCAGGCCCGGGTTTGTCGTCTCGACCAGGAACGCGGTGACGCCAAGTGGCCCGAGCGTGGGGTCGATTGTGGCGTAGACGACGCACAGATCCGCGATGGGGGCGTTGGTGATGTAGGTTTTCGAACCGTTGAGGACATAGCCGTCGCCGTCTCGTACAGCTTGGGTGCGCATGGAGAACACGTCCGAGCCTGCTTCGTCTTCCGTCGAGGCATTGGCACCAATCAACGAGCCATTCATCAAGCCTGGCAGAAAGCGCGAACGCTGGGTCGGTGTGCCGTGGATGGCCAGCGGCAGGGCAACGGTCCACAGATGAGCGTTGAGCGAGAACAGCAGTCCCAAGTCTTCGCTGCCGTACCCCAGGCCCTCCATGACCGCGAGTAGGTCGGACAGGGGCGCGCCCGCGCCCCCACGGTCCTCGGGTATGGCCATACTGAACAGGCCAAATTCTGCGCATTTGCGCCAGCCGTCCCTATGGAAAATGCTGGCACGGTCGGAGGCTGCGATGTCTGTACTGAGCTGGTCGCGGGCAAAACGGGCGGCATGCTCGCGCAGCGCGACTCGTCGTTCATCAAGCGGGTTTGGCATCGCACTGACGCTCCAAAAGTGGATAGTGAGTTTTGCCCGTCGAGGTGCGGGGCAGGTCAGGAAGGTAGTGGAATTGGTCGGGCACCATGTACCGTGCGAGTCGGTTGTAACAGAACCGACTCAAATCTGTTGGGCAGACCGGGGCCTCGCGGGCCACGACAAATGCCGTGATGGTGGTGTTCCCGTCGGAACCGGAGCTGACCACCGCACAGGCGGTCAGTTCAGGGTGGGCGGCCAGGCATGATTCAATCTCATCCAACTCAATCCGGTATCCATGACGCTTAATCATACGATCAAGCCGCCCTAGGAAGAGATAGCCTTCGGGCGAGGCGCGAACGATGTCCCCGGTGTTGTACCAGCGTTGGCCGTCGAGTTGAAAGAATCGCTGAGCCGTTTTCTCGGGAGCATTCCAATAGCCAGTCGCGACGGAAGGCCCTGCGACGCACAACAGGCCGGGTTCACCGTCGGGTACCGGTCGTTGATGCTCATCCACGACGATCGTGTTGCAGTGGTCGCAGGGATGACCGATCGGCAACGGTTCGACGCGCTCTGCTGGTATGGGCGTGGGGACACGGTAAGCGGTGCACACGTTGGTCTCGGTGGGGCCGTATAGATTGTAGTAGGCTGGTTTGGGCCACAGCTGCAGCAACATGCGCAACTTCGCGATGGGAAAGACTTCCCCGGCGAAGAGCACGAGCCGTAGCCGGTTCGGCGCAGGGCCGCGCCCCTTGTGCTGTTCGGCCAGCATACCTAGAATGGCCGGTGCCGAATACCAAACCGTGATCGCCCGGGCGGATAGGAATGTGGCGAGATGACGTGGGCTTGCAGCAAGATCGGCGTCGATCAAGTGAATGCATGCGCCGTTCTTAATGGAAACATAGATGTCGAAAATCGACAGGTCGAAGTGAAATGGGGCGTGACTGGATACCTGATCTTGTGCTGTCACATTGAAGGCAGCAGAGGCCCATTCGACGAAGCTTACTGCGTTGCGCTGGCTTATTGCGACCCCTTTCGGTGCCCCGGAGGAACCGGAGGTGTAAAGGATGTAGGCGAGCCGGTTCGCATCCGGCGGGCTGCGTGGGTAGTCATGCTTCTCGCCGTGCAGCATGTCCAGCGTCTGCCAGTCCTCACGTGGGTCGTTCGTCTCCTCGTGATGGGGCTGCATCACTACCACGCGTGGTTTAAGCTGGGATGCGTGTTGTGTTAAATGTCGCGCTGATTCAGAGTCGGTGAAGATGACCCGGACATCGCAATCGTCGAATAGGGCGGCTGCGCGCATGCTTGAGCTGCCCGCGTCTGTGGGCACATAGGCCGCGCCTAGACGAAGTATGCCGAAGATGGCCGCGAGCGTCTGTGAGCTTTTGCGCATGAAAAGCCCGACCCGATCCCCTGCAACAATCCCCTTGCGATGAAGAAAACCGGCGATCCTATCGGCTGCCGCGGAAAGTTCTTCATAGCTCAATGCGGATCCGTCGGAATCGACGAGCGCACGAGCACTCGGCTGTCGCGCTGTCGTGTCGTCTAAATATTTTGCCAAGTTCGCTGGCGGCTCGGACTGTTGTCCCCGCAGCACAGTGTCGGTCGTCATTTTTCAATTTCCGATGACTTTTCATCCACGTAACGCGCGATCTCGCGAATCGTGGTGAAACGCGTCCTCGGATCACTGACACCAACCATCATGTCGAATTCGTCCTCCACAAACGAAACCAGGCGCATGGTGGCCAAGGATGAAAGGAGCCCCGACTCTTTTAGATTTAGATCGTCGGAAATATCTGAGTCGTTTCCTTTCAGGATAGTATCGATCACAAACGCACGAATTTTGACCAAGGCATCCGACATGGGATTCTCCTTTAATGGATGATGAACGTTCACTGTGGGCTTGCCGGATTGACAACCGAGGCGTCTTCTGGAGGAGCGGCTAGCATGACGTGTGGCCAGCGGAATACAGCTGCTGAAGCCTCGGCTTGGCCGCCGAACCCATACAGCAGTACCCTGTCCCCGGCTTTGATACGGCCATTAGCTGCCGCAGTATAGGCATTGAACGGCATTAGCACCGGCCCGATATTGGCGACCTGCGGGAAAGTGTTGACGACCCGGTCGAGTTCGATGCCCAACGCATTGGCGGAAAACTCTGCATGCCAAGCCGTCGGCGTGTTCAGCACGACGACATCAATATCCTTTATCTCCAGCCCGGCCTTTGCCAGCGCGCCTTCAGTTGTATACAAGAGATACGACTCAGCCGTGGCACGTAACACGTGAGAAATCGAAGGGTCCACGCGCAAACGAATCCTTTGCCCACTGGATGTGGTGGATGAGGAATCCTCGATCGCATCAAGCAGCCAAGTTCCACAGGTCTTGCCGGTGTGCAAAGATTCTGCCCCCAATAAACCAAACCCGCTTTTGACTGGACCGACCAAGAACGCCGCTGAGGCATCTCCGCACAACTTCAGCGTGACATCGTCAGCTTCAATCGCACGCGATAACCTGGACGTCGTGACGACTAGGATGCGTTCTTTCAGCCCCGCCTGCACCCAGGCGCATGCCGTCAACAATGCTGACATGGATCCGCCACAGGTCGCTTCTACGTTGAACGCTCCGCCACCCGTGTTCAGTGCCTGCGCCAGATACCCTGCGTCGCCGGATCCGACCCGATCGGGGAACATCGACACCGCGATCAAGCAATCCACCTCATCAGAGGACACATCTGCCGCATCCAATACTTGCTGTGCCGCTTTAACCCCGAGCTCTACGCTTCCCTCACCATTCGTCACGACTCGACGCTCGACGCTGCCGAAAAAGGGATCCTCTAAATAATGTTCCATGGCCGCATCGTATGGGTTGATTCTTCGACGCTTGGACGAACCACTTGACGTCAATGCCATTGTTGATGATTTGGCCTTTTGCGGTGACGAGGTTTCTCCGTCCCACCAGGCATTTGTACGTACTCCATCTGGCAAATGAACAGCTAGGGCTTGGATTCCTGTTGATCGCATACAATTTCACTAACAATTAATGGTGTGGTAAAAAATATATTCTTGCATCAGAATATCGGTTTTATTTCTCGCATTTTGTTCAGTAATTGTTAAATTCTAGGTGGCAACGACTTGCGAATCCGAGTAAGGCATTTTGGAATGAAGCTGCAGCTTTTTCATTGCGGTCTTTTGAAATCTGCTGTTTTGTTGTCCGCAGATCCATTTAAAACCGTAAAGGTTTTTCACTCCCTTGTTAAGCCGCCTTAACTTAACAAGGTTCGATAAGATAATAGTCGACTCAGGTGCGGACAATTTACCAATGTCCACGCTCATGCAAATCATTGCCTGGGCGCGCAACGCGCTTAAGGCAACCTTGCGTTACAGTCCACAAAACGAAGGCAAGAAGGATAGAAAAAAGCGGACGCCCCGCATGAGGAGGCAAGGTGGTTCGAGCTACATTAGGGTATTTTGTCACGGTGTTCACTCCAAACATCGCCTTTATGGAATGGTAATCGCTGCTGCCGAAGAATTACGCCATTTTTCGCTGGCCTGCGCCGCGCACGAGGATGAAGCCCTGCTCTCACGTGCACAGTTTGCCAATGGGGTAACTATAGACATGAATTACGAGCAGTCCAAGCAGTTTCTCTTTACTTAAAACGACAAAAATAAAACAAAAACGCTAAAGTGGCACGTCCTTGCAAGAAAAACGATTGAACTAAAATTTAATCTAGATAGTGTCGTTACGAGATTTTTAGCTATAGGGTAGGGCACCGAATCTGTGCGGCAGCGACAAATGAGTCCAGGCGCTTGGCGTAGCGGGTGGCAATGCCACGCCGTGACTACCTTCTGTCGCAATGATTCGGACCGGCATGCTATGCGCATCCACGGTCAGATGCGCGTGCGTGCGCATGACTCGGTACACGCGCTTGGCGTTGACCGGTGCCAGGCCGGCGCCACTGCGTTCACGCCGCAGGATGCCCCAGACGCGCCGGTAGCCATAGCTGGGCAACTTGGCCAACATCAGCCGGATTTTCTTGAGAGCGCAGCGGCCGGCGTGCATCAAAATCGCTCTTCGCTGGCTTCGCAAAGCCTGCGTTGTAAGCTGCGATGAAGCAGGGCGCATACGCATTGGCCTGGGCCACCGTGCTGATGCCACGCAGCCGCAGCTCCTTGACCAACCGGTCCTGCAGAGTCAAATGTGCGCGCTCGACGCGACCCTTGGCCGAACTGCTGTTCGCGCAGAACGTATCGATGTTCAACTCGTACATTGCTCGGCCAAAATGCGTTACCCGGTTTCCAGCCTTGCCCGGGCTGACATTGCGGAACACGCTTGCCTTGTCGCTGTAGAACGCGCCAGGCTTGCCGTAGCGCTCGATATACACCCGCGTCGCTTCGAAATAACTGAACGTCGATTCCGTCGTCGTGAAGTGCAAGTGCATCAGCCGGCTCGTCGCATCGTCCACGTACACCAGCAGCGTGCATGAGGGCGCTCGGTCTTCGAACCACGCGTGCTCGCTGCCGTCAATCTGGATTAGCTCGCCCAGGCACGCGCGCCGTGCCCGCGGTTGGTAAACCTTCGGCGGACGCTGCCGGCGCGGTACCCACAAGCCAGCCTCTGTCATCAGCCGGTGAACCGTCTCCTTAGCCAGTCGAATGCCGTGGCATTCCCACAACTTCTCGCAGGCCAGTGTTGGCCCAAAATCGGCGTAGCGCTCGCGGATGAGCGTTAGCACCCGCCGGGCCAGTTCAGCGTCTAGCCGCCGGTTGCCGGGACGGCCACGCTTGCGCGAGGCTAGTCCAGCCGCGCCGCATTCCCGGTACCGGATCACTAGCCGTTCGATCTGCCGTACCGTCAGACCTAGCCGCTCAGCGGCATGCCCGGGCTTGAGCCCCCTATCTACAACAGCCTGTACCACCTTCAGACGGTCCAGTTCTCGCATATTCAATGTCACCAGTGCTGCTCGATGTCGATGCATGGCCAGCTCCGTCTCCGTCATCCCACCAGGAACCAGCAAACATATCGAGGTCCAAACACGACATTTCTATAAAGCTACTACACGCTGTAAATGCGATAATCCAAATTATGTAAAATATTGAAAAACACCTTTTTAAAGTGAACCGTTTTTGTTCCTTATAAGGTCCGTTCACGCGGCTGTGCGTGAGAATCCGCTTTGTGCGGCTGATCAGCTCGTCCAATGCCGCGCGACTTTGCTCAGCGACACCATTCAGCTGCCTCTGGACATCACGCATTCTCACGCTACGCTCGATGCTAAACCCGTCAACGACGTCTGCCACGCGTACACAAGAGACCGCTGGCAAAGCCCAGTCCCGCCACAATTGCTAACGCCTTGAAAGGTTTGTTCATGACAACGGCGCGCAGACCTTTTACCATGCCTTCATAAGCCATTTGTACCGACACTGTGGCGTGATGTAACTGGTCAGCCAATTGATCAGCTTGGTTGGCAGCCTGGTCGACGGTCTCATGCGCCTTATCCGTCACCCTTTTTAACTCGTCTTCGCCCGATGCGCGACCGACGGTTTCTTGAGCCTTGTCCGTGGTTTTTTTGATACCGCTTTGGATCAGATTGTCTAACATATTATCCCTCCATCAGCACTGGGTTGATGTAATCCGGAGCGCCTGGCTTGCTCCGGCAACTAGCCATACTCATAACACACGTGCGTCATGAACCGCGGCGCAGATGCTCTCGCAATTTGCTTGCCTACTTCAGCAACGGGCATCTATCAAAGCCCCCTCACAAAAACCCTATATCATGCGAGCCATCCCACGAGCGCGTTGACCATCGTCTAATCGCTCGAACCAAGCGTTTCATCACGACACTGTTCTGCTACGGCTTGCAGGCGCGTAGACGGTCGCTGAGGCATTGGTCGGTTGATATGCCTTTGTCGGCATGCTTGCGTCGCCCCGTGCGATATCGCGCAGCTTGTCCACCGGCTTATGCTACCCGCCAAAGATCTCACACTTACGACGTATCACTGCACATCTGCCCCTACTTTTCGTTAGCCTGCTGCACAGCTTCGCTACGCGTGGTGCCTTTTTTACCGATCACTGATGATTTTGCCAATGGACTTCGATTTGAATACCGCTTTAAACTATCCTGCCAGCTACGTATGTGCAGGGCAGACTGGCCAACAGCCTGCCGCGTCAGCGCCGCCACGACCACCTTCCGACGACGCGTTGACTCACTCTTCGTCCACTCGACCGACCACGTATGATGACCTGCCGTCCGAATTGATTACCCGAATCGGTGACTATGTATCCATTCAAGACGTGATGCCGTTCGCCACGGTCGATCGCCGCACGTATCATGCGATGCAGGCTAGACGCCTCGTCCACCACTATTGGCAGCGGGCAAACCAGGCCGTCAGCTTGGCGTCAGTCAACCAGCTGCTGGACGAAATGGGAGGCGCGTTGACCCATCCAGCGCAGCATGTCGAACCCATAGATGCGCTGAGCCAGCGTCTGCAAGCGTTACCAGAAGCTGAGCGAGTTGATGCGTTCAAGCGGGTGTTTGCAGCTGCAGAGCGTATCCCGCAGGACGGCGTGCGGATACAAAAAGCGCTGTTACGCATCTTTCTTGATTTTCCTCGGAGCCAGCGTGTTGAGTTATTCGACTTCGCTTACGCGATGGCGGAACGGCGCGCGCCCGGGCAAGACAATATCTGGGTGGAACTGGCTGACAGTTTGCACTTTTTGTCGTTTGGCTCATCTTTTGTCGAGCGTCATCAGGCACTGTTGACTCGACTGGCGTCTTTGAGGGTATCCGAGCAAGCGGAACTCATCCCGGCATTATCGGAGTTACTGTGTTATTTCCCTAAAGCAGACCCACGCGTGCCTGGGATCTATGCGGTTTTACGCGGACACGCCTTGCAGTTGCCGCCCTCTGTGCAAGGTGCATCAGTGGGCATGTTAGCGAATACCGTACGGGTTTTGCCGAGAACGGAGCAATTCGCACAGTACGCGCAACTACGCGATTGGGCACTGTCGCTGTCTGACGAGCAGTGGGGGGCGGCTTTGCGCCATTTGCCTGAAAGTCTCGAAGAGCTGTCGTCGGAGCAAACAGTGCAGGAGCTGACGTTATTTGACAGTCATTTAGCGCGTGTGCCTATGTCACAGCGTGTGCCGGCGGCGGTTGGGCTGCTCAAATGCCTGAGTTTTGTGAACGATGCACTGGCAAAGCGAGTCTGGCGACAGAGTTTGAGTCTGCTAAATGGCGCGGGCGAGGCCGCCTTATGGGATTTGCTTAACCAACTTCGGGCCTCTTGGGTGCTATCTGAGTTAAGCAATTTCGGATGGGAAATGGCGATGGACGAAATCACACGCTTTATGCAAGCCAGCCACTTCTCTGAGCCGGCCCGGGCGCGATTCCAGAACAGTGTACATTGGCTTAGAAGTGAGCCACGTTAACCGCAGTTGAACTTTAACCGCAGTTGAACTAAGTGGGCTTATTTATCCCCACGCCGGAGCAGACACCGTCGTGCCATCGCAGGGGGCGGGTAACGCAGCAGAGTTCGTCGTTGACGTCATACAGTACCGAGAGAAGCTTGCCCACAAGGGGGGACGCGGTAGTGCACTGCAGTGTCCTTGCCCCCCCGCTCTAACGCATCTGCCCTACTCTGCCCTTTTCCAGAAAACACGCCATCATCGGCATGTAACCACCTCATAAAGCTTATCGATAAATCAAGGGGGCACTTAGTCAAGGGTGGGCTGGGCGGCGATGATATTGGCGACAGGTCGAGTATCGCCGGGTTGTCCGCTGCCGGCAAGTTGTTTTACCACCCCATTTTCATCGCGAACACCTAGAAACGTGGAACCACCACCATCCACATTAAACGAGGAAACGCCAATCCCTTTATCGGCGTCTTTATATATCCCCGTTGGATCAGCACCGATCTCCGTGAGGTCCTGCAATCCCCCCTTGCCTCCTATCGGCAGGCCCAGGTCCCGTATGCCGTCTGTTGTTGTCACCGTATGCATTATCAAGTCACCTGGCTTGTCGGACAATCGGTGCGTTCCATCGTTTGGGTTAACGAACAATTCGGGGCGCACACTCACTGCGGCCCGCTCGTTACGTTCACTGGCATGCGTTAGCGCGCCGGCAAATTTGTTTAATGGGTTATCCTTCCCTTCTGCGTTGCGATACTGGAGCCGGCCATCGTTGCTTTCCAACTTCGCCCTCCGTCCATTCAATGCAAGCACTGGACCGCTCGTAATGCCGACTTCGCCATCCTGCAGCAATTGACCATAGTCATTTTGCCAAGGTGGAGCAACGTCGACATGATCGGGTCGAGTTGCGGTCGGGCCCACCGGCCTGCCATAGTCACCTTCGGTTGCTTTTCCTTCACTACCATCTTGCACAATTTTGAGGCCGGACTTGTGCACAAAATACCCGCCATTGATGATGGCAGACTGCTTTGGCGCTGCCGCTGCAAGCTTCTGGGGCGACTGCGGCGGTTCCCCCTCCTTCGTCCCAATTACTTTGCCAGACTTCGCCCCACCTTTCACGATCAGCATATTGTAGGTCGCAATACCACCGCCTTCGCTATCACTGTGTTTTTCTGGTTGCGTTTTGGGAGGCGGTGTAAGCATATCTCGGATCTTCGCAAGGGGTGTCCCTGGCGGTCGCACCCCGCCAGGGCCGCCTTTGATTGTAACTTGGACGATTCCCGCACCGTGGCTTTGCACCTTGACGCTCTTTTCCCGCACCAAATACCCTCGGGCCCGAGCGGCGAAATCGGAAAGTGCCTTGTCGACTTTGGTATTGTTTTTAAGCTTATTTCGTATCGCATCGAACTCGCCGGTCTTAGACAAAGAGCTAGTCGGCTTAGGAGACGCGCGCTCAGGCGATGACGGTGCACGAGTCGGCGAAGTCGGCGCGTCCGTGTTCTGCGCTTCGAATTCAGTATGATGAGCATTGATAGTTAGCATCAATTTAAAATCTCCTGCTGATTCCGTGGCAATTTTTAAAATTTATTACTCAATAGAAAACCATTTGTAATGAGTAATAGAAAACCTGCACGTCATCTCGCTGCTATGTTGTCTCCACCGAAGCAATGACGTGCTTCAGTTACGTTATAGGCGTGCTGTTGTGCCTATAATAGCGCAGAACGAAGTCCAGACGTCAAAAACGAAGCGTCGCCCAACGGGTGAGAATTCGCTGATAAAGGGTCAAATGACGGCCGACACCGTATCATGACGCGTCCAGCATCTCGACGATGCGCGAGCCTGTCAAAAGCACGGATGCTGTGCTGGTCAACTATCAAGACTATCACTAGGAGAATTTTATGAGCCACATATTTCATCCACCGCACCCTGGCGCAACGCTGCGCGAGGACGTGTTGCCTGCGCTCGGGCTGACCGTGACGCAAGCCGCCCAGCAACTCGGCGTTACGCGTTCCGCACTCTCGCGCGTGCTCAATGAGCACGCCGCCATTTCCCCTGAAATGGCGCTACGCATCGAGGCCTGGTTAGGTATTGCGCGCGGTGGTCGGGCTGATGTCTGGATGGCCGGGCAGGCTGCCTGCGACCTTTGGCAGGCACGCCAAAAAGGCGCACCACACGTGCAGCACGCACCGATCGAAGAAACCCCATTGCCGCGCTAGCAATCGAGGTGTTCTGGGTGCCAATGCCGAAGAAAATGGTTTTACCCCACTTCGATTACTGCAGTGTGGGGCTGCAATTCTCTTGTCTGCCAGCGCGATGGAAAACCTGCAAAAATAGAGCGACCATCAATCCAGCTTACGATCAAACTGATTTTTCTTGCGCCCACTTCTGCCAGGCCTTTTTGAGACGCTCAGCAGTAATCAGCTCCACGCCGAGCACCTCGCTGACCGCCAGTGTAGTTTGCCCGGCTTCAAACAGCGCCGCAATGTAACTGTTTCGCAGCGTCTGGGGACTGGTGCGAGCCTGCCGCTTGCCGGCCACGCCGCAGGCTCGCACGATGGCCTCGGTCGCGCGCAGCGCGGTGACCGCGTGCATCGGGCGCCCGTCCCGCCCGCCCAGAAAGACCCATGGACTGTCCACACCGCTGGTGTGCCGTTCGTCTAGCCAGCGCGCTAACGCCGACAGGGCAAAGGGTTCGGGGCGGGGCTGATGGGAGAAACGCGAGCCTGGCGAGGTGATGTGCATAAGCCGATCTGGCCCAATATTAATGCAGTTAACGGTCAATTTGAGCGCTTGCGACACCTTCAACCCCGCCCCCAGAAACGTCGCCACCAATGCACGATCACGTAGGCTGCACCAGCGCTCATAATGCGTGACCGTCACCGGGGACAACAACATGTCAATGATGTTTTGCCTTTCCTGCGGCCATAGGAAATCGGTTTCCTGGTTACCCTTGACGCACTTCCAGGTGGCTCGGCTGTCGCGTAACGCGCCCACAGCGGGATTGACGCTCCCGCCTTGTTGCGTACATGCATCAATATCGATAAACACACGCTCGATCAGTTTGCGATAGCGCGCGCGTTGGTCTCGATTTTCGCGGCTCAAGCTGGCCAGAAAGGCGCTGATCGTGTCGGGCGTCACCGCGCTTAAAGGCAGGCGATGCACCTGAAGATAGCGTACGAATGCACGCCATTGAGCGAGATAAACTTGAGCGGACGAGGACCGCAAGGTGCGAGAGGCGCCACGCCCGGCTTGGCGAGCCAGCCAGGCTTCAAATGATTGAATGGGCGCGCGGTCCCAATCGGTGCACTGTTGGGCAGCAAACAGATCAGTCTCGGTCATGATAAACGGAGGGAGTGGGTATTAATAGGCAAATGACTGTTAACTGCATAATCAGTATGCCGCGATCCGACGTCCTGAGCAACCGGCACCCATCCATGGCCACCGAGGCGATCCAGCTTGGTCTGCGTCTAAGTCTGCGTCTAAAGTAGACCCAGTAGGCCGCCGGCGTGATGATGCGCATGCGGCCGATACGGTTCCGTTGCAGCACCCCGGCACGGCGATCGCCGGTCATAAGGTAGTCGGTCTCGCGAGCCAGCGCCATTGCCAGGACAAATACGTCATTTGGATCGTCTGTATCGATGCCTTCCGATAAGGACCACGGCGCGTCAAGCACGGCAGAACTACAACCGTGAAGCGCCGAGGCTGGCGAAGCAGATCGGCCGTTACGCACATGCAACGCAATACAAGCGGATGAGGAAGGCGTTGCGCAGCTTGCGTTCGCGCGTAGGCCGCGTCTTGTTGTTCATCGCGTTTTTCTTACTCGATAATCGTCTGAAGCCGGGCCAGCGCGTCCTCAACCGCTTCAACCGGCGCACGTCCGATCTTACACGCGCCGCGCGCCTCCAGGTCAAGCAGACGCGCCATGTTGACGAGCGCTGCACCTTGCGTCTCGGTTCCAGAGCCGGAATCGTCGCACGCGACCGTGCTAGACAAACGCTGGACTTCGTGCCCAGCAAAGGTCCAGTGACAGCCCGGCAATTGCACGAACACCTATTGCCCCGTCTGGCTCCGCACGTACAAAACGTCAATACCTACTACAGCCGGCTGCGCGACGACTGCGCTCGGTCCGGTTGCTGACCTATCTGTTTGCATGACGTGAATATTTCTGACGCACAATCCCTAACCTAAAAGACCGCCTCCGAACAGCGTCTTTAACATCGCCCGGCTAACGCGGTTGTCGGTTAACACTAGCCCAATGCCACTGAGGCCGTTCATGAGTCCCAGATGATGCTTTTTTGGCCCGTGTGAACGCACAGCGACATGGTTTCGATCTCGGATCATGCCCATCACCGCCGCGGCTTCTAGCTGCTCAGCGTGAGATTCACATGCCCTTTTTCTCAACATATCTTGGGCAATCCGTAGCACGGCGATGGCGCCGAACTGGCCGCAACACACGTGATCAGCTGGCGACGCTGCAGCGCACAGCGAAGCGAGGATTGCGTCGAGCTCGCGCTCCGCCGTTGCGCCCCACAACTCGGTTCCGAACATGCTGAGTCGTCCGAGAGCCACGCCGGCAAGTCCATGGCACCAGCTGTGATGCAAGGCGTCGTTACCCCTCAGGGCAAGCGAGAATCTGCTCTCCCATCCGTCGTTGCCGATGCCCAGTGTGCTTCGGTCATGCGTCAACAACCGTTGGGCGCAGTCGCGATACCGGTTGACGCCGGTGCGATGATGTAACCGCGTCAGCACAGCCATCATGCCTGCCACCCCTGCGACAAATCCCGGCGGATGTGGAGCGAGGCCCGGCTGCGCATCCGTCATCGGGCACCAGGCGCATGCGTCATGTATCAAGCGATCGCCGATGGTCATTGCGATGCGTAGCGCGTTATCCGAATCAAGCATCAGCAGTGGGCCGACCAAGCCGGTAGCGCCTTCAATCAAGTCGAGCGCCGCGTTGGCGAGCCATCTTTCATCCAAGCCCTCCAGCAGCCTGGACGCCAGCTCCCGCCCCGCACTCGCTGCCGACGGCGCGATATTGGTCGCGCATATGGCCATCAGCGCGAGTAACTGACCGCCGCATCCTGCAAGACCGAGCGGCTGGTCACGCCACCATCGAGACAATGCTGCGCCGGGTTGCCCCGCCAGCACCTCGAGCGGTTGGATCATGCGCTTGACCCACACATCGAGGCCGAATCGCGACGACTGCGCGAGCGGTGAACCGGCAAGGCAGGCAAAGAAAGCGGCAATGCCCAGCGTACCGCTATATAGCGACAACCCCAGCGGGCGGAAATGAAACCGCCGGCAGTCCCGCGCCATGTCGAAACCCAGCCACTCGGGGCGATCGTCGAAGATGCGGCCAACCAGGTCAGCGGCGACGGACCGGACCACGTGCAGGCGTTCATCCGGGGACAAAGGCCGCGCTTGCGGCGTTGGCGACGCCCCTTCTCCGACCGGGCCGGCATGGGCCCTGAGCGTTTTTGCGGCAGCCAGTCCATCGATCACCAACAGTTGGAATTCAATAACATCAAGGTCCAATGACTGCAGGCGGCGCCGACAATCGTCCAGTCCGTTCGCTTCGAAATAACCCTCGATGGCGCGTTCGCCGGCCCCCAACAGTAGGCAATTCTGGTCGAGGCGATGGGTGAAATATGGAATGTCGAGCTGCGCCATCTGAGATCGCTCAGCTGCAAGTGCCGACCAGTTCTCCAGGGGCGAAGCCGAGGTCGAAAACAGTCGCGCCAGCGGCTCGAGCGTGAGCCGCTGCGCATGCGCGGAGCGAAGGGCGCCGGCCTGTAATTGTTGCTGCCCGATCGCGGAATAGATACGCGTTGCCCGTAACACGACGCGCCCGGTGAGGCCTGCGAAACGGTCCAGGATACCGCCAGTCTTCAGCCAGGCGTCGCGTTGCCTGATGATAACGCTGCCTTGCAGCCGGAAGCCTTCGCTGAAAGTTGCAAGGTGGCATGCAAAGGGATTAGCTTGTCCTCGCCCCACCGGCAAACTGGCAGGCTGCTGATCGGGGACGTCGACCGTGCCGAACGTCATGGCGTCACAGTTGATGTTCCGCCAACCGCTGACTGGACGACACTCGCGCGCCGATGTGGCAACGCCAAACGCACTGGTATCGATCGCTTGTCGTTGCGTGCCCACCCATAACCAAACGGGAAACAGTTCGGTGCGCACGACCGATTTCTCGAAATGTGCTTGCAAGGCGGAACCGAGCAGCACCGAGTCCGGTCGTGATACGGCCCGCAGGTCCGCCCGTACCACGGGCTCGAACAGTGTTTCGGCGTCGATCAGGAACAGGTTGGTTGCGCTCGCGATCAGGTTTTCATGATGGCCATCGGTGCAACCGAGCACATACAGGATGGCGCACAATCGGCCGGCGTGCAGGTAGAACAGCGAGAGCGCCTGTTCATCGGCGCACGGGCGGTGCATAGCGACCTCCATATACCCGTAGCCAGCCCTTGGCAGCACTTTCAGCGATGCCAGCGCAGGCAAATGAGCGATAACGTCACGGTCGCCGAGCAGGCGCTGAAATGCAAAATCGATTGCCATGTCTCGCGGCTTGTACACGACTTCCCACTCTTGCCTGCCATCCGAAAAGCCGAGCATTGCCACTGTGCGCCCGTGGCGGTGGCGATCACCGCTATCCTGGCCGATTCGGATCAGGCGGGCATGCACGGGTATGCCGAATTCGGCCAGCAAGACCTGGCGGTCGTCGTACACCCGCAGCAGGATTTCTGCGCTGCTGTCCAGCCAAAACATGACGGTCTGCGCCAGCAGGCGCCCAAGCACGGGGAAATCGCCCAACAGCCTCGCTAGGCCGTCGCTGCGATGCTGCTGGATGAAGCTCCGGTAGCGTTCGCGCGACGGCGGCCCGGACCGATCATCATCAACGCCAAAACAAGCGCAAACCGCCATACCCATGCCGCAGTCGGCCTTGAACAGTTCCCAAACCGCGTACTGGCTCAGCAGGCAGAGTCGTGCCAGCAATGTGTCGGCCAAATCCCGATCCGCCGAGGCCGCAGGCGGCGCGCCGAGTGATGCATCGACGCGAAGGTGCAACCATGCCAGCGCTGCGTCCACGGCTGGTCGCCACAGGTCGACGAAGGGAAGCTGCTGGCCCGAAGCCGACAGTGCCACGTCTTCCAGGCGCCAGGCGCTGGAGCTTGACGCCTTGATCGCCGCACAGAGTTGCGTCAGCATCTCGCGGCACGCATCGTCGTCGGTATTGGGGAACGGAGCCTCGCCAGCCAGCGCCGTTTGCCATGGTGGAGACAGTGGGAGGGGTGGTGGGCGGAAACTCATGTTTGCGTTTTCCATGGGCGGCAGGCGGCGCGATTGGGTGCATTTTTATGCGCGCTATGAGCCGCTGACATCGATGTTGTTCGCGAGCTCAAATTATTGAAGGCGACCACAACATTATCTTGCCTGTTATGCCAATATCAACTATAAATATCATCGTAGTATTGGTCAATTTACAACGAGTTATTGGAAGGAAACTATTATGAGTTCAATTCAGCAGTTTCGCACCAAGTTGGAGTCTGATCCGGAATTCGTTAAGAAAATCAAGAACTGTGCCAATTCGAGTGAAATCATCTCGGTCGCCCAAGCCGAAGGCATTAGCTTGTCGGAGGCGGACTTGGCCAAGGCTCTGGTCAACAGCGATACCGACCTGACGGATGAAGAACTCGAATCCGTCTCTGTCGGTACCCCGATGGCCGCGGCCCTCATCAAGTAAGCAGCCGGCGCGGCTTGGGATTGGACCGATGTGCCTGAGCGGCGCCGTTTAGCTGAAGCATAAGGATGGCGCTGCCATGCCAACCAATCTAGTGACGTCGATGCGCCTGATTGCCGCAACCGACACCCTGTCGTCAATTGGTCCCATTCTCACCGAGTACGATATCCATGGCTATGCCGAACATACACCGGCCGGCATTGCGTCCATTCGCTCCATTGAAGTATTCAGGGGCAATCCGAGATCGGGTTATCTCAACCTGGGCAAGGGTTTCGGCTTCGACGCCGCGCTCGCTTCCGGCTATATGGAGGCGATCGAAGTATCTACTATTGAACAGGCGCCGCAGGTGCCGGTTCTGGGCACGGGCGATCTGGCCCCGGCATCTCTTGTCTATACTGCGGCGAGAAAAGCCGCTCAACGCGCTGGCATGCTTGATGACAAAGAAAAACATCGTCCTGTAATTGGCGGCGTGGACTTGTTGACGTCGATGCAAGTGTATGGCTATGTCGACGAAAATTTTTTGCCCCAGCAATGGAGTGGTGAAAGGCTCCACCTGTCGACTGACGGTCTGGCAAGCGGCAATTCATTGGCCGAAGCGCGTCTGCACGCCATTTACGAGCTGCTCGAACGTCATGTGGCGGCATCAAGCCTGCGGGCGCTAGGGCAAGTATTGTCCATCGCCCTGGAGGATATTCCGTTGACGTTGCGCGAAGCCTTGGACGAGATTGAACAGGCTGGCTGGCGCAGCGAATTCTTTCTGCTCGGATGGACACTGGGGGTCACGGTCATCCAGTGCGCATTGTCGCCCCTGACAGCTGCGAAGGCTGGACGGTTGGACGTGCACTTCGGCTGGGGTGCGCATCACAGCCTGTCGATTGCGGTGGCGCGCGCACTTGCCGAAGCCGTGCAGGGCTGGGCTACGCGTGCTGCCTGCCAGCTGGGCAACATCCCTCCAGCGCGGATGAAGGGGGGAATGTTGCTCTCCAGCGAGCAACTCATGGGCTTGAAGTCGGGCTCGCCAGTGGGCGAGCAGATCCTGCATGCGCACCTGCGCGCCTGCCGCAGCGCGCCAGCGTCCTTGGGCGAAGCCGACGAGGGCACGCTGGCTGCCGCCCCGGTGGCGTTGGAACAGGTCCTCTCTCGCGCGCGCGAGGCGGGCATCTCGCATGTTCTGTCATGGACGCTTTCGCCGCCACACCGCCCCTTCGCGGTCGTCAAATGCGTGATTCCGGAATTTGAATCGTTGTTCTCCTGAACCCCTGTCCAGCGGGGGCGATTGCGCTAGGGCAGTGTGAAGCGCCAGATGGCCGGCCGCACCTCACCGAACAAGATATGAAAATAACCAGGGAACTGGGCTTCTCCCCAGCTACGATCGTCTGTCGGTTCCAAATAGAAATCCAGCTTCAGACCCGCCGATGCCGCATGCGACTCAACGTTGGTCCGACCACGAATCGCATAGCCAAACAGCGACAGTGAGTCGAGCGTGCCATCAAGCGGCACCATGTCGACGATGAACACCACCGCGCCGCGCCTCGCCACCCTTGCCGCTTCGCGGAAAAAATCCGCTGTCGGCACATAGCCCATTGCATAGCAGCAGAGCAAGGCGTCGAAGCTGCCGTTGGGCTCGGGTATGTTGCAAATATCAGCGCAATGCGTGCGCCACGTAGACCCCGCGGCATCAAGCGCGCGGCGATCTTGATCGACCAGACAGAATGACAAGTCGGGCCGCCGCGCTCGCATCCGTGCCGCGACGCAGCCGTTGCCGGCGCCCAGGTCGAGCACGTTTGCCCCGATGGGCAACTCAGCCCAGACGAGCAGCTGGTCGATGTGACCCTGATCGGTTGGCGCGAAACGGAACGCTTGCTTCACGCTGAGCGGCGAGGACGCAGCCGTAGGCCCCACGTCCGGCAACGGGGGGATTGAGGTCCGCATGCGTCACTCCGTCAATGCCGGGACGATCAGTGTCGTGCGATCGCGGCGGTGCGGCGCGCACCACCGGCAGTCCGGGCTGGCTTCCATCCGCAGTTCGTCGAAGCGCTCACTCAATGCATCGTAGGTGAGCAGGCGTCCTACGAGCGGCTCGCCGATGCCCAGCAGAATCTTCAGGGCCTCCGTGGCCATGAGGGTGCCGATCACGCCCGGTAACACGCCAAGCACGCCGGCTTCGGCGCACGAGGGAGTCAAGTCGGGTGGCGGCGGCTCGGGGAACAGGCAGCGATAGCACGGCCCACCGTTTGGCCCGGCCGGATGGAATGCCGATACCTGGCCTTCAAAACGAAAGATCGCCCCGTAAATCATGGGGATACCGTGCTTCACGCAGGCATCGTTGACGACATAGCGCGTGGCGATGTTGTCGCTACCATCGATGACAAGATCATAATCGGCCAGTATGGCCTCGGCGTTCGCGCTGTCCAGCCGTACCTCATGCAGGACCAGCGCCACATCTGGATTAAAGCTCGTCAGCGTTTCAGCTGCCGAGCGAGCCTTCGATTGGCCGACGCGCGCATCGGTATGGAGGATTTGCCGCTGCAGGTTGCTGCGTTCGATGCGGTCGTCATCGATCAGTCCGAGCGTGCCTACGCCCGCTGCGGCAAGATAATAGGCAATCGGTGAACCCAGCCCCCCGGCGCCGACCAGCGCTACCCGCCGCGCCAGCAGCTTGGCCTGACCGGCTTCCCCGACTTCGGGTATGCGTAGGTGACGTGCATAGCGTTCCCGCTCGGTGGCGCTGAGGATTTTTGGGCGTTCGACCGGTAGGTCACACTCAGTCCATGCCTGGAACCCGCCCGCGACCGAGGCCACCGACCGGTAGCCGAGCCTTTTCAGGGCATCGGCCACGAACAGCGAGCGCACGCCACTGCCGCATAGGATCATTAGCGCTGTGTCGGGATCGGCGACCACCCCCTCGATCTGCTGCTCGAGAAAGGAGCGGCCCACACGGACGGCGGCGACCGGCGTGCCTTGCGCCCATTCGTCAGTATCACGAATATCGAGCAGGATCGCACCGGCAGCCAGGCGTTGCGCCACTTCACGCGGATCGATCTCGGTAATCTCGGCCTTCAGTTGCGCCAGGCGTTGTTGTTGTAGCGCCATGTCAGCCTCCCGCCAGCGCAACCAGGATCGTCACCTCGGCTCCATCGCTCACCGGTTCCTCGGCGCTCGAATGGATCTGCCGGCCGTTGACAAACACCCGCACGAAACGATTGATGGCGTTGGTCTGATCGAACAAATGACCGCGCAGCGTGTCCGACCCGCCAGCCAGCGCGTCAAGCGCTCCTCGTACCGTTTCGGCCTGTACAGGCACACGTGTGCGACCGCCCAGGAACTTGCGCATCGATGGAGGCACAATGACAGTAACGGTATTCAATCTCGGCTCCTCCAGTTTTGACAACATGGCAACCCGCCACGCATGACGTTGGCGGTCCCGGGTAATCACGACTGTTCGGCAACATCAACAATCATATCAGAGTGATCACTGGAAGCGGCGATCGGCAGACCGATAATTAGATGGCACGTCCATTGGTTGATAGTCCGCGTTCGCTCTCATGGTCGCACAGGGCGAGGACAGCGGAAATCAGGCGCTGGCTCGCCGTCGCCGGCCGCGCCGCGAGATGGTCATCCCATGCCGGTGTAATGGCAGCCAGATGCGCGGTCAGCTTGCGGCGGCCGTCACGGACCAGGTATTCGAGGGTGGCGCCCAGCATCGCACCGTCGCGCTCTCCTGCGGCAATCAGTGCAGCCAGTGAAGCGAAATGGCGGGCCTGGCCGGGAACGTCGGCAACGCGTGCCCCGTCGCGCCGCTCGGCCATCGCCGCCAGCTCGTCGTGGATGGTGGACAGCAGCGCGCCATCGACTTGGGCGTGGTCGATGGCTCCGACGCTGACGGCGAGCAGGACAATATAAATTGCGGCGGTCTGTAGGTAACGGGCTCGGAAGCGGGACAGCTGCACGTCGCCCGATACCGTCAATCCCATGTGCTCCAGCAGCGCTTTCAGCGCTAACCGCTCGCCAATGGACTTGCCCTGTGGCGGAGTGATTTCTACTTCGCCATTTGTGATGATGCGCAGCCCCTGGTCACCGCAATGCTCCGCCGACAGCAATGGATAAACGAGTGTGTAGCTGTCGGCCGCCACCCGTCGCCACGCGGCCTCGACAGCGTCCGGGTTACTGCAGAACACGAGGTGACATGCCTGTGGCGCCAGCGCGCCACCGCAAAGCTGCAACGCTGGCGCGAGCTGGGCGCCGTGCACGGCGAAGATCTGCACATGCGGTATCGATGCCTGCGGTGTGTTGTGCCAATACCGGGGCGTGTAGCATCCATGCGTCGTGCCCGTGCCGGTCTGCAGGCTGAGCGGCAATGCCGGAGTTACCCGGCCGCGCAGGCTGGAATGGAAGACGCGATGCCCACGCTCAGTCAGCAGGTAGCCATAGGCCAGGCCGACCGCGCCGGTGCCCACCACATGGACGGTAAGCTCATGCAAGGGACAGCAGATCCTGGTCATGATCGGCGACCGGAAACTGATGCGCGGTTCGCTGGTCGAGCACGCGGATCAACAGGGCATCGCGATGCTCCGCCATCGCCGGAGTGGCGAGGGTCCGGTGGAAAGTCAGGCCGTTGAAGATAAGACACTCGCCGGCCGCCACCTGCGGAGAGACAATCCGCGATGCGGGAAACATTTGTGCCAGCATGGGACCGATGTCACGCGATGAGTCGCCGTGGAAGATCGAAAAATTGGCGACCGGAGCATCGCTGATCTGCAGGCCTGGCCTGGTCACGCCAGCGTGGTCCTGCAGCGGAATCCACAGCGTCAGCATGGGGGAGTCATTGAACTGGGCGTTGCTGTCCTGGTGCCAGAACTGGTTGTTGGCATTGCCAGGCTGCGATGGCAGTCTGCTCGGCGGGAACGTGCGGCGAAGGATGGTCCGCCGTTTGAGAATGGTCGGGCGGGTCCCTGGCGGCAGTGGATCAGGCAGCGCCGCCAGCACCGCGCTCGCGATCGACCGAAGCTCGGCCTGGTTCATGCAATCCGGGTGGCTGAACAGCCTGATCGGTGGCGTCCCCGGCACGCTTAGTGTCGCGTCACATTGCGCGACCAGGCGCGCGCGCGTCTGCGCATCGAGCAGGCCGCTGACGCACAGGTGACGGCCGGTCGCCAGCCACTGCGGCGATCGGGCCGGCGCGTCGAGAGCGTGGCCGGACTGGAAGTCGTCGACCGACCCGTGCAACCGGGCCAGCGCGGCGCGTGCATTGATCCGCTCGTAGAGTGCGCGCTGCGCGGGCGTAAGTGTTTCGATATCCCAGCGCTCACGATCGAGCAATTCAATCACCTGCAGCAAGCTCCAGGCCGGATGCAGTTCGGCTAACCGCAACAATTCTCCAAACGGTGTTTCACTGGGGCTCTCGGCGACGGGCGACATCCACATTCTCCTCGGTGATCGAACGGGCTGCCAAGCCGGCCCGCTTACACAGCTTCGTCGGGCCGGCACCCGGCTTTACAGCATGCTTGCGCAGATCTTCATGCCGGGAATGAAGACGCGGGTCACGGCAAGGTCGAGATCAGGCTTGGTCAGGTCATGAACATAGACCTTGTCGCTGCCCGCCCCAGCCAGCATCTCCAACACCTGATCGAGACTGCCCTGGATGTCCCGGCCCTTGCAACGGTGGGGATAGACCTGCAACATCTCGTCCCAGCTCCAGGCTGGCATGGTTCGGAACTTGTCGAAGCTTCGTACCTGCAGGGCCGATCGTTGCTCCAGCTCCGACGCGGACAGTTGTCGGTTGACGTGATCGATTCCCAGGTCCTCGCGCGCGCCATGGATATGGGCCAAGCGTGCCTGAGCCGCCTCGGTCAGCGCCCTGGATGCGGCGATCACCGGATCGGGGTGAGTGCCATAGCCGCCGGACGTGCTCAGGATGAATGCCGGCTCGCCGGGACAGTAAAAGATCGTCCAGAATGTGTAAATGTCGATCGCGCTCGGCATGCTCAACAGGAACAGCTCGATTCCACCCGAGGTGATCAGTTCGGCCAGCTTGACGAGATGCCCCGGCAAGCTATCCAGGCGGATCGGGCGCAAGGGCGACGGCGGGGAATCCTTGGTTCTGCCCATGAGCTTGGCAATCGCGTCACGTTCGACGATCTCACAAATGGCATGAAGGACCGCCTCCGCATAGGTATTGCCGCTGGCCAGGCCGTTGCTAGTGAAATATTGTAGGAACGGCGGGACGGCGTAGATTGTGCTTGCTGGAATCATCACCTTGTTCCCGCTGATCAGTTCGTCCGCCTCGACCCAGTCCAGCATGAGTTTTGGCGTATAGTAAAGTCCGCCATATTCATCTTTGGGCCACAAGCAGTCACGGATCAGCGTGGTCGGATCGACCGGGTCAAGACCTTCCGTGCGCAGGGCCGTCGCGCTCGTGGCCAGGCGCCAGCTCGAGGTGTCTGGGTACTCGGAATGCTCAACCTCAATCGATTCCATGATTGCCGAGACAGCCGCCGCGGCGCTGGACCATCCCTTGCCGTTAGAAATACTCAGGATGATGCCGTTGGGCCGGATTGCGTTATAGGTTGGGATGCCGATGCGGTCGAGTTGGGTGACGTCCAGCACGCGCGTAATGCCGCAGCGGGCGAGAACGGGCTGGATCCTGCGCAGCGTTTCTTCGGGCGCGCAAACGCGCTGCGTTCCCTGCGCATATTCGTGCGATGTGGCGGGACTAAAAGTCATGATGCTCTCCTGTCGAGCCGATCCAGGCAATTCAGATATTGATGGGCCAGCAGTACTTCGCGCGCGGGGTCGAGGACATAGCCAAACAGGCGCGGACCGACCTGATAGATCCATTCGGCATACGCCATGATGCGCTCGGCATCGGTCAGGATGGCATCGTCCTCCCATCGCGCGCCGCACGGCTGCACTTCCTGCGGCGCGGGGCCGATGCTCTTTTCGAGGCCCAGGCAACACATCGTGTAGACAAGCTCCCCGGTGAGATCCACCATGCGGCGCCATGGGATAGGCGCATCCTGGGCCTGCGCCGCCAACCGCTTGTCGATGTCAGCAATGACCTGCCTGGCGCCGGCGGCACGGCAAAAACGCTGCTGGATGCGGCGACTGAATTCGGCATCGCGGCTTTCCCGAGCAATATCGATCAGTGTCAGGCCGGTCGCGCGCCGGTGCTCAAGATCGAGCACCTGTACGTTCCACGGCGACGCGCCGAGGCCGATATCGTCCTCGTTCCCGACGTCGAGATGCAGTTCCCTGGCCCATCCCACGATCAGCCGCTGGTAGACGCGTGCCCTGACCAGGTCACGGTAGCCGATCTGATCCACCTCTATCCTGCCTAAATATTCGGCGAGGGGTATCGCGCCGGCACTGCCTTTTGCCTTAATCGATGTCAGCCGCTCGCTCGTGTAATACTCGATCCCGAGGTTCATGTGGACATATTCATATTCACGCAGCCTGAGCGGAGACGGGGCGCCCGCTGATGACCCGTGCTCAGCGGCCAACTTAAGCGCGAGAATGGCGTCGCTTTTCTTGAGGTCGGCTCCGTTAGAAAGCGTAGTCTTGACGGCCCCGATATCGATCACGTCCCGCAACGGCTCGAGTATTCCTTCGAGGGTTCTTTCCGTAAAGCACATCTGCTTGGCACGATCGATGATCAATGCTTCGCTGCGCGAGTCAATCAGGCCATCCTCCACGGCACGCATGAGTTGCCAGCGCAGATTAACGAGCGGGATCGTCAACCCAGTGTAGTTGTCCTGAGTGCTTTCGTGTAGCAGGGCGACTTCGTCGTCGCCATCAATCAGTCCGTCGCGATACCAGCCGAAGATCGTGCCCGCTCCAATGATCCCGGTGCCTTGAAGCTCGGCCGCTCTTAGCGCGCCCATGCTTGATGCCCCAATGACGACGATGCCGGAGTCGAGGGCGTAGAGCATCTCCTTATGCCACACTGATAGTTTTCCGTAAAAGAATCCATCAATTAGGACAATGATTTGATAACCGTCATTGATAATGTCGTAAAAGGAGCCGCGCGCGGCAGGAGGAAAGTAATCGGCGCCGGCCAGGTGGGTTCTGGCTTCGTCAAGGGGGCAAGAGGGCCCCAGGAAAACCGCAATTTGGTGCGTACTCAAAGGACTGCTCCCAATTTGTGACCTACGCGGGCGCGAGGTTTCCAAGGCAGATCAGCAAGGTTTTTTACTCGCCAATGCGGCAGACTACCAAACTACGATTTCACACCTGCAATGAGTTATTGCATGATGAACATCCTGACATAGCTTAAAACTGAATGCAAGGTTCAGGTAATTTAAAACATATCGCCGAGCGCCCCGCATAGTCGCTTCCTGCGGACGCTACTCAGCCGCAGAATGCGCGCGCCAGAAAGCCGTCGGCGTAAGGTTGCGCGCGCTCCCGAAGCTGGTTGAAGAACGTCAGCGCTGCGCTGAGGTCGCCCTCGCGTTAGTAGCATCTACGGATGTGGCGTTATGAAAACCTACGAATGTCCGATTCGATTTTTTCACTTCTGCGTACTAGCCGTCTATTTATGCATAAATGCACATAAAACGTTGCTTTTTCTTGATTTCGTCATCGAGGAAATGCCGTTTCCAATCTAGCGTATCCAAACAGGCCGGGGCAGCGGGCTCTTCGCCGAATCAGTGCAGCGGTGCCTAACGAGCGACTGCATCAAATTCCGACCGATCCCACCACGCTCGCCACACCTCAATGGCAAGGTTGAGCATTCGTAACTCACTGACTTGAACGAATTCTAATCCCATCATAGCTCGACCAAAGGCGCGATCGAGAAGCAAATTGCACGCCACCGGCAGCGCACGGTTCAATTCTTCGGCGTCTTTTCCGCGGGTTGGGCAGAAATTTTTGCTTGATCCGCCTCAGAGACCTTCCAGTTCGGGCCGTTGAGAGGGCGACGGCTTTAAGAGAGCAAAGTCCTTCCTTTCCGGCATCTCAGCAGCGGCGTAGCCACTTGCGAAGTGTCGGGCTCGATATGCCGCAGCGCACACATGGACTTTCTAGGATCCACCCGCAAACCGCAAGCGCAGACTGGCGGCAGTTAACGACGATAGACTTCGCGTGCCAACTCGACAGAAATATAGCCATTTCGGATGTCGTCGTGAACCGCATCGGGATCGCGCATCGACGGATCACCGTATCCGCCGCCTGAGCCCGTACGCACGCGGACCACATCGCCGCGATCGAGCTTGACACCGCTGGCCATGGCGTAGCGCTCGCTGCGGCCGTCGGCGTGCACCACCTCGACGTAATTGAGTGAACCGTCACGCCCGTTCGCCTGGCCCCACGGTGGCACTTTGGCGCGCGTATATCCGCAGGTCAGGACGCTGCCATCGGAGCGGATCCGATAATCGAGCCGGATGCCGCGGCCGCCGCGATATTGCCCGTATCCCCCTGGTTCGTCGTTCAGTTCCATGCGCTCGACATAGACGCCATAGCGCGCCTCGCAGATCTCGGCCGGGCAATTGTATGTCTCGCCATGCATTGCGGAGAACATCGCGCTGTTGCCGTCGCGATCCCGCTTTGCACCCCACCCGCCGATCTCGGGCTCGACCAGCGTGAAAATGCGCGCGGTTTCCGGATGGGGGCCGCCAATCACGGTGGCGCACACCGACGAGAAACTGCCAGCGGGGATGCGGTCGGGCAGATGCGGCGCAAGACAGCGTAGAATCAGATCATGCACCCGGATCAGGTTTTCAAAGTAAAACCCTTCCGCCGCGGGGCTGCGCGCATCAAACAGCGAACCAGGCCGTGTCACGACCTTCAGCGGCCGGAAGGTGCCGCCGTTGGCGCTGCCGTTTGGCTCGGTGATCGACTTGAATGCCATCTGAGCGGCCACCACCGTGCCGTCGTGGCTGAGGTTGCCCGGTCCCTGAACCTGCTCCGGGTTGTCGCGCAAGTCGACGATCATTCCGTTGTCGCCGATTTCAACGACTACTTTGTACACCTTGCCGTCGTCCTGAGGTTCGGCCAGTTCGAAGCGCCCTTTCGGCGTGTGGCGCAGTCCTCTCAACGAGACTTTTTCACCGTGGTTCATGAAGTCTTGCATTGCCTGCAGAAACGTTGCTTTACCGTACTTCTGGGTCAGTTCGATCAAGCGTGTCGCACCGCTGCGCACGGCAGCGATGCCCGCCCAAAGATCACCTTCCATGAAGTCGGGCATGCGCGTGTTATAGCGCAGAATTTGCATCACGGGACGCACCGGCTTGCCGCGTGAGACCAGTTTTACCGCGGCCAGGCGCAGCCCTTCCTGGAAGATCTCGGTTGCATCGGTGGAGAACGATCCCGGGACCATGCCGCCAACATCGTTCCAGTGAGCAATATTGGCTGTCCACGCGACGATGTCGTCGCCAACGAAAACCGGCATCGACAGCACGACATCGTTCAGATGCGTCACGCCGCCCGAGTACGGGTCGTTGGTGATGAAGATGTCACCCGGCTTGATGTCGTCCGGCTGGTCGTGCTCGACCAAAACGCGGCGCACCGCCTTGTCCAGCACGCCGACAAAGGCGGGGATACCGGCGCCGGAGCTGGCGATATTGCCTTGCGCATCGGTGATGCCAGTCCCCATGTCGAGCACCTCGTAGATAATCGGGCTCATTGCGGTCTTGCGCATCGCGGTGAACATCTCGTCGGCGATGGCTTGCAGTGCATTCTGGATAATGTCGAGCGTGAAGATATCGGTCTTGTCGCTGTGGCTCATGACGATGGCTCACACGGAAACGGTGACGTGAAGGTTGCCAAAGTGGTCCACGCTCACGGCGTTGTTTGGGTGGACCACGATGGTCGTGCCGGGGTCCTCGATCATCGCCGGACCGGCAAAGCGCATGCCGGGCTCGAGGCGTTCCGCATCGTAGACGATCGCTTCGTGCCGCCCTTCGAGCGCATAGTCGACGGTACGACGGCCTTTTGCCGCAGTCTGGACAGTGGCGCCGGTGACTGGCAGCTCGGCCAGGTTGAGCTTGCCGATTTCTGCCACGGCGACGATATGAAAGCCGACGATCTCCAGCGGGGCGTCCAACCGATAGGTGTACTGCTGCTCGTAACTGGCGTGAAAGCGGGCAGCGATATCGGCCCAGTGCGTGGCGACGCGCTCACCTTGCCGCAGCGGCACCTCGACCGCATGCTCCTGGTTCTGGTAGCGGATCTTGCAGTACAGGGCCAGTTCGATCGCGTCGGCACCGATGCCCTCGGTCGCGTACTGTGCCGTTGCATCATGCGACAGCTGCTCGAGCAGCGCTTGCGCACCGAGCGCCGCATCCGAACGATCCATCTCAAAGAGGCGATTGACGAAGCAGTCGCGACGCAGGTCGGACATCGTCATGCCCCACGCGGAAAAGACAGACGCGCCACGCGGAATCACCACCTTTTTCACACCTAGTTCCTGCGCGAGCGCAACGGCATGCATTGCGCCGCCGCCACCGAAGGCAAGCAGCGTGAAGTCACGCGGATCATGGCCCCGGCTGAGCGACACCAACTTCAGCGCATTCACCATGTTGTCGTTGGCGATCCGGATAATGCCGCGCGCGATCTCCTGCGGCGACAGCCGTAGCCGCTCGGTCAGTGGCGCCATGGCCCGAGCCACGGCGTTCATGTCGGCAACGAACGTACCGCCGCAGAAATAATCCTTATTGATGCGGTTCAGGATCAGATTCGCATCAGTGGTGGTCACGTTGGTGCCACCGCGACCGTAGGCTGCGGGGCCAGGCAATGCACCGGCCGATTGCGGGCCAACATGCAACTTGTCAAATTCGTCGATCCACGCGATCGAGCCGCCACCATTGCCGATCTCGACCAAATCGACCACGGGTACCATAATTGGATAGCCGGCATGCGTTTGGTCGCGCTCGATCCAGTAGTCCGTTTTAATGCAAATCTGCCCATCCTTAATCAGCGAGCACTTGGCCGTGGTACCGCCGATATCGAGTGCAAGCACATTGGGCTCGCCGATTAGACGGCCCAGTTCGGCCGCCCCCCAGAAGCCGCTGGCCGGCCCCGACTCCACCATCGTAATCGGGATTTCGCGGGCGTGAGCTACGGTGTCGACACCGCAGTTCGATTGCATCACGTAAAGCGGTGCCTGATAGCCATTCGATCGCAATCCGTCTTCGAGTCGCTGCAGATAGCGTGCGGCAATTGGCTGCACATAGGCGGACAGTACCACGGTACTGGAGCGCTCGTATTCTCGCCACTCGCGTGTGATCTGGTGCGATGCCACCGCCGACGCCTGCGGCCAGAGCCGACGCACTTCGGCCAGCACCGCTTGCTCGTGCGTCGGATTAGCATACGCATGCAGCAGGCAGATCGCAACTGCTTCCACCCCTTCGGCGCGAAATGTGTCGACGATGATGGGCAGGCCAGATAAATTTAGCGGCTCACGCTCGCTGCCATCGACACGCAGGCGCCCCGGTATTTCACGACGCAGGTAGCGCGGTACGAACGGCGCGGGCTTAACCCAACTTAGATTGAAGAAATCAGGCCGGTTGGCACGCGCAATTTCCAGCGTGTCGCCAAAGCCCTGCGTCGTAATAAGCCCCGTCTTGACGCCACGACGCTCGGTCAGCGCGTTGATTACTACGGTGGTGCCGTGTGCGAGGAAGGTGACAGCGCTCAAATCCACATCGGCCTTTTTTAATACGTCGAGGATGCCCTGCTCATAGTCAGGCGGCGTCGTGTCCGACTTGGCAGTCCGTACCGATTGCCGGCCCGTACCCGGATCAACCTCAAAGTACACCAGGTCGGTGAAAGTGCCACCGACGTCAGTAGCCACGCGAATCGTCTTGTTTATCTTGTTTAGTTTGCTCATCGCGTGTCTCCTTGCCACCGAAGGCCATCGCCCTATCCTTTGATGTGACGCGTGCCGGCTTTTTCAAACTGGCATCGACCGGATAGCATTGGCCATGCAGCGACTCGCCATTGAGACAGACTTGCGTTGCGTGGCGCCGGAACTGGCCCGGGTGACCCGGCGTCCACTAGAAGTGGTACGCGGCTGGACCGCCTGCTTATAAGCATAGAATGCATGCCAGAATTGTGGAGGCATTCAGGCGGATAGGGTTAAAAAGTGGCCGCTCAATCACATAAATTAGTGCCGTTGGCTCAAAAGTGTGCTCGATTGATGGCCCCTTCTGGGATATCCCACTATCCTTCGTATTCCTAATCCATGAAAATTCTTGGATCGCTTTGACCATTCAATGCAGCGCCTGCATCCCCCGACTATCGCGCTGCGATGCAGTGTCGTGAAGTTGGCGTTGGAGCAGTTCGCCGAATAATGAAGCCAGCGAACCCGGAAAGTCCGCGTCGAAGACACCGCGCAAACCATAGCCGGGCGCATTGCAGAGGTCATTCGGCGTAGGGCATCGTTGATCGCATTGACGGAACGCGATGCCTGATCGGATACTCGCGCTGCTTAGCGATGTCGATCGCGGGACGCGGGCACGAGATCTGCTAAGCGAAGACGCGGCGTCCAACCGCGGACGTCGTTGCCGCGATGGAGGAACCCGCATGTCAGGCTTGTCCGCGCTAGATTTGGCGCGCTTTCAGTTTGCTTTTACGATCGCTTTCCATATTCTCTTTCCCACCATCACGATTGGCCTGGCGAGCTATCTGGCCGTGCTCGAAGGATGCTGGCTGCGCACGCGCAACACCGTCTACCGCGACCTGTATCAATTCTGGGTCAAGGTCTTTGCCGTCAACTTCGGCATGGGCGTGGTGTCGGGCATCGTCATGGCTTATCAGTTCGGCACCAACTGGGCGGGTTTTTCGCGCTTTGCCGGCGGCGTGACCGGCCCGCTGCTCGCCTACGAGGTACTCACCGCGTTCTTCCTCGAAGCGGGATTCCTCGGCGTCATGCTGTTCGGCTGGAATAAGGTCGGACCGGGATTGCATTTCCTGTCAACCATCATGGTCGCCATCGGGACACTGATTTCAACGACATGGATCCTGGCCTCGAACAGCTGGATGCAAACCCCGCAGGGGTATCAGATCATCGACGGGCGCGTCGTGCCAGTCCACTGGTTACAAGTCATCGCCAATCCGTCGTTCCCGTACCGCCTCGTGCACATGAGTCTGGCCGCGTTTCTGGCCACTGCGTTGTTCGTGGCCGCATCGGCCGCCTGGCACTTACTGCGCGGCCACGACAATGCGGCAATCCGCAAGATGCTATCAATGGCGATGGGCATGATATTGATCGTCGCGCCAATCCAGGCCGTGGTGGGCGACGCACACGGGCTCAACACGCTGGAGCATCAGCCCGCCAAGCTGGCTGCCATCGAGGGTCACTGGGAGAACCGTGGCAACGAAGCCGTGCCGCTGATCGTCTTCGGCTGGCCCGACATGCAACGTGAGCAGACCCGTTATGCGCTCGAGATCCCGCACTTGGGGAGCCTGATTCTGACGCATAGCTGGGACAAGCAATTCCAAGGCTTGAAGGCGTTTCCCCCAGACGAGCGGCCGAATTCGACCGTGGTGTTCTGGACCTTTCGCGCGATGGTTGTCCTCGGACTGTTGATGATTGCGCTGGGCGCATGGAGCCTGTTCTTGCGCCGCCGCGCACGCCTATACCACTGTCGGGCATTCCTGCGCTGCACGTTGGTGATGGGGCCGGCCGGGCTGGCCGCCGTGCTCGCAGGTTGGCTGACCACGGAAATTGGTCGGCAGCCTTGGGTCGTGTATGGCCTGCTGCGAACCACCGACGCGGTGACGCCGCATCCAGCGCCGGAAATACTGCTGTCGGTGGTGCTGTTCGTGGTGTCATATTGTTTCGTGTTCGGGGCGGGGCTGGCCTATATCCTGCGGCTAATCCGTCAGGGCCCCCGGCCGCAACCCGATGCCGGGCCACCCACGGGCGGCCCGGGACAGCGGCACACCCCGGCGCGACCACTGTCCGCCGCGTACGAGGATGAGCATCGAACGGCCAAGACGGGCGACGCCGGGAGATAACGACGATGGGTTTCGACATTTCACTGGTCTGGGCCGTGATCATCTTTGCCGGCGTGATGATGTATGTCGTGACAGATGGATTCGATCTGGGTATCGGCCTACTCTTTCCCTTCGTTTCCAACCGCGCGGAGCGTGACTTGATGATGAACAGCGTCGCGCCGGTTTGGGACGGCAATGAGACCTGGCTGGTACTCGGCGGCGCCGGGCTGCTGGCCGCATTTCCACAAGCCTATGCGATTTTGCTGAGCGCGTTGTATCTGCCGCTGATTTTTATGTTGCTCGGCCTGATCTTTCGTGGCGTGGCATTCGAGTTCCGTTTCAAGGCCAACGATCGCGAGCGCCCCATCTGGGATATCGCATTCATGGCCGGCTCGTTGCTCGCGTCGTTCTTCCAGGGCGTAGCGCTGGGTGCGTATATCGACGGCGTGAAGGTCGATGGCGATGCATTCGCTGGCGGCGCCCTCGATTGGGTCAAGCCGTTTGCGCTTTTTTGCGGGCTCGGCGTGGTCGTGATCTATGCGTTGCTGGGCGCGACATGGCTGATTATGAAAACCGAACATGCGTTGCAACGTACGATGATCGGCGTGGCGCGGCGACTCGCATGGCTCGTGCTCGCTGCGATCGCGATCGTCAGCATCTGGACGCCGATCGCCCATCCACACATCGCCCAGCGCTGGTTTACCCTGCCTAACCTGCTTTGGTTCTGCTCCGTCCCGTTGCTGGTGCTGCTTTGCGTTTATGCTCTCCAACGCTCGCTGAACCACGCGCCACACGCCGGTCCATTCCTGTGCTCGCTGGCGCTAATGTTCCTGGGCTACACCGGGCTGGCAATCAGCATCTGGCCGAATATCGTGCCACCGTCGCTGTCGATCTGGGACGCGGCCGGCCCGTTGCAGAGTCAGGGCTTTACCCTGCTCGGCACGCTGTTCATCATCCCGTTCATCCTCGGCTACACAACATGGTCATACTATGTGTTCCGAGGCAAGGTACACCCCGGCGAGCACTACCATTAATGCAAAAATCTCCTCCTAGAAACCGCGTGCCGACCTGGGCTACGCGACTAGCTTGGCTGATCGCGCTGTGGACGGCTAGCGTCGCCACGCTGGCCGTTGTCGCTGGTGTGTTGCGCGTTGTGATGCACGCAGCCGGGTTATCCACCTAAATTGGCCAACAGCCGCGCACACCGTCACCGCTGCGCATCATTACAAATGCAATACCGACAGACATAGATAGTGGTTGGCAAGACAATGCGGCTCGTGCAGTCGCCATCTAAAAACATTGATCGCGCCTGTGCGGCCAACGCATCAAACTGTTCGTGACGGAATGGGTGAAGCTGGCCGACCTCTGTCGACGATGACGGTCAAAGCTCAGGTCTCGAAGCCAATGTGGTCCGGATCCGGCCCGATCAACTCGCGTTTTTCACTATATTTTGCCATCCTAACAAGCTTTATTATAGGCAGCTGTGCGCGCTCCGGCCCTCGCCAGAGAAGATTAACAACGCGGTATGCTTCAACGCGTTATTCGACGTGCTGAATTCGGATCGTACGCTATGGGTGGATATGACGGCGCAGGTCGCCATCCTGCTCGGCGACGCTAGCGGTGGCGACGTGCTCACGGGCTGGACCGTGGGCGGCGGCCGCGTCGCTTACCTGCGAGCAAGCCTGACCGTGGCGATCGGGCTTGTTGCGGCATCGTTCGTGATCTTCAGGTTGTCGCCTTCGAGCTTGATCGGGCTCGTGCTGAATGTGATCATGCTGGACGTCGGCGCGTAAACGGTCCAGGTCTCGAATCAATCGGGGATCGACACGCTGTGGCCCAACGCGCGCAACCGCGCCAATACCGCCATAAAGTCAGCTCTTTCATTAGCGGTGCAGGCGATTGGGCGCTGGGCTCGCCGGCGTGTCACCAGCAGGGTTAGCTCGGCGTTGAACTTGTTTTCGGACTGTCCACCGCGCTGGCCGCCATGGTCCATTGGCGCGGCGGACAGCGACGTGCGCCGGCCGCATGAAGCGGCCAGTGCGTTAGTCGCGCTCCGCGAGCAAGTCAGCCATATCGTCCGCGTGCTCCTCTTCGACCGCCAGGATTTCCTCGAAAATACGACGCGTGGTCGGGTCCTTGTCGCCAATGTACTTGACGATCTCGCGGTAGGTGTCGATCGCGATGCGCTCCGCAACCAGGTTCTCTCGAATCATCTCGGTCAGCGTCTCGCCTTCCACATACTCGGAGTGCGAGCGGCTGGCCAGCCCGGCCGGCGCAAAATCGGGCGACCCGCCCAACTGCACGATGCGCTGCGCCAACTGATCCGCATGCTGCTGCTCCTCGGCCGCATGCTGCGCGAACTCGTCGGCCACCGCTTCCGAGTTGATCCCTTTTGCCATGAAATAGTGCCGCTTGTAGCGCAGCGTGCAGACTAGCTCCGTGGCCAACGCGTCATTAAGCAGCTTTAGGATCGTGTCGCGATCCGCGCTGTAGGTCGACGTCACGGGGCCCTCGTCCATGTGCTGGCGAGCGCGCTCGCGGATTGTCTCCAGGTCGAGTCTAAAGGTGTCTGTCATTGCAACCTCCCTAAGTGACCGTCATGCCCTCATCCCGTCGATCAACAAACTGACGACGGACATGACATCAAAAACATAAAACAAGATTTTGCTCGGTCCGCGCGCCACGCATGGCCAAGCCGGCCAACCTCGATGCGCAGGTCATCACAGCCGCGGCAAGCAGAAACACGGCTGCGTCGCGCAGCATCGCGGCCCTTTATCTACGCGCATGATACGCTCGTCGTTCGCGTATAGCGGCTAGATCATCTTCCTCGCGACAAACACACCGATCAGCAGGCACACCACGCACAGGACAACGAAGATGAAGAACAGAAACTTCGCAATCGCGGCCGCGCCCGTGGCAATACCGCTGAATCCAAGCAATCCGGCGATGATGGCGACAATCGCAAAGAATAACGCCCACTTCAACATGATCGCGACCTCCATAGCAAGCGCCGGGATTCGGCAACGAGTGCCATTATAGCAAAAGACATGCCAGATTTGTCACCTCCGACCCCGGCATCGCGCTGTCCGATAATCCGTCGTCTTCCTAAAATCAAGGGCTTAGAACCATTTACCGAACGGTGGTACGACGCACCGATGTAGGGTGCTCAGACCAGCGAAGCCGCCACTTTCTTTCATGCAATGAGTAAGCCTTACCCCAATTGACTGGAACCGCTGGATACTGAAATCGCTGGAATGGGTCGGCGACCTTGAAAAACTGCGGACCATGGGATGCGTGCACACGAGGCTAGAAGGCGGGCGTTGGCACGCGCTCGAGTAGGCGGCTGACTTCCGCCAGCGCGCACGTGGCAGCGTGGACCCGATCGTCCCAGGCGGTATCTCGTTAAATCGACAGGGATAATCGACCGGGATGTCTGTTGCTTATCGGCAGTACGCTGAATAGCGCGCTCGACATGCGCGCTCACCGCCGGCTCACCGGACAGCGGTTGCCAAACGCCCCTGAACCAGTGTATCTTGAACTTGCTACGCGGGGGTCCTGCTTGCGCACCATCGCCAAGCGGGTGAGAAACACCCTTTGAACCTGATCTGGGTAATGCCAGCGCAGGGAAGCGTCCGGGGTCGATCAACGATGTCGCCGCAATCCACCCCGCTCCACCGCTTCTCCGGTCTCCCGTGTCCCGTTGCCTTTGCCCACAGGAGACATTCGATGGTTGCCAATCCCAAGTTTCTGTCCGAGTCCGCACGCGTGGATGATGCCGCAGTCGCACCGCTGCCGAATTCCCGCAAAATTTATGTGACCGGCTCCCGGCCCGACCTACGGGTTCCGATGCGCGAAATCAGCCAGGCGGACACGCCGACCGGCTTCGGTGGTGAGAAAAACCCGCCAATCACGGTCTATGACACGTCCGGTCCCTATACCGACCCCGACGCCAAAATCGACATCCGTGCCGGCCTGCCCGCGCTGCGCGAGACTTGGATCGAGGAGCGCGACGATACTGAGCGACTGGAAGGGCTTTCGAGCCAGTACGGCCAGGCCCGCGCGGCCGACCCGGGCACCGCGCCCCTACGCTTTCCTGGCCTGCATCGCGCGCCGCGGCGGGCCAAAGCCGGCGCCAACGTGACCCAAATGCACTACGCTCGCCGCGGCATCATCACGCCGGAAATGGAGTTCATTGCGATTCGCGAAAACCAGCGTCGCCATGAATATCTGGAAAGTCTGCGCAACAGCGGACCACAGGGCGCCAAGCTGGCCGAACTGATCGGCCGGCAGCACCGTGGCAACGCATTCGGCGCGGCGGCATTCAGTGGCGCCCAGGCCCGCGAAATCACCCCTGAATTTGTGCGTGATGAAGTCGCGCGCGGTCGCGCGATCATTCCGGCCAACATCAATCATCCCGAATCCGAGCCGATGATCATCGGCCGCAACTTCCTGGTGAAGATCAATGCAAACATCGGCAATTCCGCTGTTACGTCATCGATCGGCGAGGAAGTCGACAAGATGACGTGGGCGATCCGCTGGGGCGGCGATACCGTAATGGACTTGTCCACCGGCAAGAACATCCACGAGACGCGCGAGTGGATCATTCGCAACAGCCCGGTGCCGATCGGTACTGTGCCAATCTACCAGGCACTGGAAAAAGTCCACGGCAAGGCGGAGGAACTGACCTGGGAAATCTTCCGCGACACGCTGATCGAGCAGGCCGAGCAAGGCGTCGACTATTTCACGATTCATGCCGGCGTGCTGCTGCGCTATGTACCGATGACGGCGAACCGCATGACGGGGATTGTCTCGCGCGGTGGCTCGATCATGGCCAAGTGGTGTCTTGCCCATCACCGCGAGAGCTTTCTGTACGAACATTTTGAAGACATTTGCGAGATCATGAAGGCGTACGACGTGAGCTTCTCACTAGGCGACGGGTTGCGGCCGGGCTCGGTCTACGATGCCAACGACGAGGCGCAGCTCGCCGAACTCAAAACGCTGGGCGAGTTGACACAGATTGCGTGGAAGCACGATGTGCAGACGATGATCGAAGGCCCGGGGCACGTGCCGATGCAGTTGATCCAAGAAAACATGGACTTGCAATTGGAATGGTGCAACGAGGCGCCGTTTTATACGCTCGGGCCGTTGACCACCGACATCGCACCGGGATACGACCATATCACCTCGGGCATCGGTGCGGCGATGATCGGCTGGTTCGGCACCGCGATGCTGTGCTACGTGACGCCGAAGGAACACCTGGGGTTGCCGAACAAAGACGATGTCAAGGAAGGCATCATCACGTACAAGCTTGCCGCGCACGCTGCCGACCTTGCGAAGGGGCATCCCGGCGCGCAAATGCGTGACAACGCGTTGTCGAAAGCCCGCTTCGAGTTCCGTTGGGAGGATCAGTTCAACCTCGGACTCGACCCTGATAAGGCGCGCGAATTCCACGACGAGACCCTGCCGAAGGATTCCGCAAAAGTTGCCCACTTTTGCTCGATGTGCGGCCCCCATTTCTGTTCGATGAAGATCACGCAGGACGTGCGCGAGTTTGCCGAGAAGCAAGGTGTGGGCGAAGTGGAGGCGCTGCGCAAGGGCATGGAAGTCAAGGCGATCGAGTTCAAGCAGTCAGGCGCCGAGATCTACCAGAAACAGTAAAGTAACATTGGCTTACAAAAGCGACGAATTGCCTACAAAACCGCAACATCTTGAAACGTATCGATCGCGTACTATCGAATTGGGTCGGCAATCAACACAACGAGGAGTCACGATCATGAATTCGGTCAAGCGTATCGGCGCCGCGGCGCTCGCCACCGCGCTGCTGGCGAGCCTGGCGGCGTGTGACGGGATGACCACGCGCCAGCGCAACACCGCGATCGGCGCGGGCGTAGGTGGCGTCGCTGGGGCGGCAGTCGGCGGCAACGCGCTGTCGACGCTGGGCGGCGCAGCCGTCGGCGGCATCATCGGCAACCAGGTCGGCAAGTAAGCCTTCGACGTGCCCGCCCGACGTCGCGCCGGGCGCGCGGCGCCCCTTGTTGTCCCGCTACGCACTTCACCACCGGATGGCTTGCTCTGCTCGTCGCGACTCTATGGGCCAAGCATTCGGCCGCGCCACGGCCGCGCGGGCTGACTGCGCCCTTCTCCACGCTACAGTCCACGCAAATCCATTGCCTTGCCCCAGGGCAAAACCCCTCCACCATAAGCGAAGTGCTGCAATAACGATTGGAACACTATTCCCAGCGCGGCCGCCAGGGTTTAGAGTAATAGGCGTTTTTTTTGATTCTGCCTATGACAGCCCGCAACCTTTTTCATCTCCTTGTGCTTGCCGCACTGTGGGGCGCCTCGTTTCTCTTCATTCGGATCGGGGTAACCGAATTCGGCGTCGCACCGCTGATGGCACTACGTGTGTCGATCGGCGCGGTGTTCCTGGTCGCGCTGCTGGTGGCACAAAAGGGTTTGTCCGGCGCGTGGCATGGCGCGCGCCGCAAATGGTGGCCATTGTTCGTCGTCGGCGTATTGAATTCAGCCGCGCCATTTTGCCTGGTTGCCTATGCCGCACTCACGCTGTCGGCCGGATTAGCTTCGGTGATTAACGCGACGACGCCATTGTGGGGCGCCCTGATCGCATTCGTTTGGCTCGGTGACCGGCTCAGCGGCATGCGCACCGCCGGGCTCGCGCTCGGCTTCGCGGGCGTGGTACTACTGGTTTGGGATCAGATCACGGCGCCGGTAGGCGCGAACGGCACGCCGGTACCGGCGGCCACCACAACACTCGCCGCAGGCGCGGCGCTCGGTGCCACGGCACTATACGGTGTGGCGGCGAACTACACCAAACAGTACCTGTCCGGCGTGGACTCGTTAACCGTGGCGGGCGGCAGCATGGTTGGCGCGTCCATCGCCCTGCTGCCGCTGGCCGCGTGGTGCTGGCCTGCCGCCCCGATCTCGACGCATGCGTGGCTCGCGGTGCTGGCGCTCGGCGTCGCGTGCACGGGGATCGCGCACAGCCTCTACTTCCATTTGCTGGCCACGGCCGGCCCGGCCCGCGCGATGACGGTGACGTTCGTGGTACCGGTGTTCGGTATTCTGTGGGGCGCGCTGTTCCTCGCGGAATCCGTGTCGATGCGGATGCTCGAGGGATGCGGGGTCGTGCTGATCGGCACCGCGCTCGCCGCCGGCTTCATTAAGCGGTTACGCGCGCAGACATCGTAACGCCTGGCGCAGGCTCGCCAATCCGCGGCAAGACCCTATTGCGGCTGCGCGCGGCCCACTGCTGAAATGGGGCACCGTTTCGAAGGACGCGTTTGGGGACGCGTCGTTTGAGACTTGCATGCGTTATCCGGCAATCACGCTACTGGCCCCGAGCCAGCGAATTCGCTCGGATACAGCCGGCTAGCTCAGATGAATGCGCCGTCCGACCTCAGCATGCAAAATACGGGCGTCCTGCTGCAGCAGTTCGAGAATCCAAAAATCCTACTGATCGAACTAGGCATTCATGATGCTGCGACCCAAAGAAATGCGGGTCGTCCATCAGGCAAAATGCGGGTCGTCCATCAGGCAGCCAGCATTACGCGCGAGATATGCGCGAGCAAAGCGAAAAGCGGACTGACATCCGGCTGCTGGAACAAGAGCCGTGGCGACAGATCCCACGCCGCACGCCCCATGCAAACTCGCGACAAGGTTTCTACCGGCAGTGGCGGAGCGTCGCGGTTGTTAGCGCGATACTATTCAACATGGCAAGGCTTCGAAGAACATGATGCGACGTAGCGGCATGACACACACCGGGATAGTGACGATTGCGCCCGACGGAGCCGGTGCGGCGCCGACTCACCCGCTGCGCGCGCATGGCGTCAACTTACTGTTGCAACCCGATCCGCGCAGTATCCATGGCGGCGCGCCGAGCTGGATCGCCCAATACGGCGAGCTGACGCTACGCTCGGTATTCCAGCCGGTCATGTCGATGACGCCTACGCGTATCATTGGCTATGAGGCCCTGGTACACCGCAACGTCGGCGCCGACGCAATTACCCCCGATGAGTGGCTAACGCGGGCGATTCAAACCGGCGTCCATGATGCGATACCGGCTGCACTGGCTGGGGCTGGTACGGGCAGACACTGAACCATGCACAAACTTGTCATTCCCGACCACGAAATCACCATGACGGCAGTGCGAGCACAAGGCGCAGGCGGGCAAAACGTCAATAAGGTATCCAGTGCGATCCATTTACGGTTTTCGATTCGATCTTCATCGCTGCCCGAAAGGGTCAAGATGCGCTTGCTCGCACTGAATGACAACCGCATTACGCGCGACGGAATCATCGTCATCAAGGCGCAATCCTATCGGACACAGGAGTTGAACCGTGCCGAAGCACTCGCACGGCTGCACGAGCTAATCGAACGCGCCAATACCCCCCGTCGGCCCCGCCGGGCAACCCAGCCAACGCTGGCGTCGCGGAGGCGCAGGCTCGACGCGAAGACACGCCGTGGCGAAGTCAAGGCCGGTAGACGGCCGGTGATCGACTAAGCACAACGGCGCAACAAGCTCGCAACTTTACCGTGACAAGGCGATTTCGCACCGTGCACGCGCCGCAGCGTATCGTAACCGCGCCGACAGCCCAGTATCGCGGCGGGTCGGCGTGCCAATGGCCTGTGCCAGCACCGCGCGCGTGCCGATAATCGTGATTTGGGCCCGCGCGCGGGTCACAGCCGTGTAAATCAACTCTCGCGACAACGCCCGGCTGAACGTAGGCGGCAACACCAACGCAGCCCGTTCGAATTCCGAACCCTGTGACTTGTGGACCGTAAGCGCGAATGCCGTATCGTGCGACGGCAGCATCGCGGGTGACACGCTCCGGCGCTGCCCGGCACGCTGTTCGAAAACCACCCGCAGCGCGCCGTCGCCGGCCGGCAGCGCGATGCCGATGTCGCCATTGAATAGGCCGAGTGCATAGTCGTTGCGCGTGACGATGACCGGACGGCCGGCGAACCACCGGGCGGCCGGTGCGAGCGGCAAGCGGGCGACCCGACGCAGCTCAGCGCTGATCCACTCGTTCAACGCCTCGACGCCATGCGGGCCGGCGCGAACCGCGCACAGCACACGGAATGCATTGAGCGCATCGAACAGTGCGCCGGCCTGCGGCTCGTGCCGCTGCAGCATCCCAGCCAGCAGATTGGCATAGCGTGCGAAACCCCGCGCGATGTATTCGCGTGCCGCGTGTCCAAGTGCCGGCCCGCCGTCATCGATGAAGTAGGCGGGCGCGCGATCGTCTGCCGCGTCGAGCACACCGAGCGCGTTCTCAGGCAAACCGTCGCGGATGGCACTGGAGAGCTGTCCAATCGGGGAATCAAGGCCGAACCGATAGTTGGTCTGCAACCACACGACGCAATTGGCAAGCGCAGCGGGCTGTGCACCGTCGGCCGCACGTGCCATGTCGTTCGACGCTGGCTCGACAATATCCGCCGCTCCATCTGGCAGATTGTCGTCGGCGAACAGATCGCGCTGTGCAGGCGCTGAGGTATCGAACAACGCGCGATAACCCGCCCCGTCCGATAGCGGATCAGCGTACTCACATTGGGGCAAGCCACCGCGAACATGCGCAGCGAGCGCGTTGCGCAATGTATCGACCGTGCAGCCAAGCGCCTGCGCGATACGCTCGGCACGTTGTCCAACATAGCAGGGATGCGCACTCAGTTCGGCGAACACCGCCCCCGCGTCGACTGCAGCCAATTGATCCTTGTCACCCAGCAGGATCAATCGGGCACGCGGTGCGACAGCGTCCACCAACCGGCTTGCCAGCGCGACGTCGATCATCGAAGCTTCGTCAACGACGATGACATCATACGGCAAAGGATTGCGCCGATGATGGCGAAAACCCCTGTCCGGTGTACTACCCAGCAATCGATGCAGCGTATACGACGCGGTCGGCAGCTTGGCGGCGATATCGTGAGCCAACCGATCGGCGCGCGACGCCAATGCCTCCAGCATGCGCTGTGCTGCCTTGCCAGTGGGCGCCGCCAGCGCGATGCGCAGATCCGGTTTGGCATCGAGCAAACAGGCCAGCACGCCGACGACCGTGGTCGTCTTACCCGTGCCTGGTCCACCGCTAACAATCGTCAGTTGCCCGGACAAGGCAACAGCCGCCGCGACGCGCTGCCAGTCGAGGTCACTGCCGCTCGCCTCGCCAAAATAGCGGGTCAGTACGTTACGCCACCGCTGCGCGTCATCGAACGACGCATCATCCAATTCCGCCCGCGCGTGCACGTTCAGTGCATTGGCAAGCCCACGCTCGAATTCGTAATAGCGTGCGAGATACAGTCGGTCATCGAGGTCGATCACCAGCGGCAAACGGGGCGCCGGCTCGTCGTCATCGATGCGCGTGGCAACGCCGCTTGCAAGCAGTGACGCGCGGACTGTGTCGGACGGCTGCCCGAGTTGCCGCGCAAGCACTGCCAGCTCGATGCAGACATGTCCGTTTGCAATGGCCGCGCTAACCATCGCGGCGGCGGCCGCAGCGACGCGTACATCGCCGGCGGCTGCCCCCAAGCTTTGCGCAAGCGCACCGATCCGGCGCGAGAACCCCTGGGCCAATATGATGTCAGTCATCACGGCCCTCCACCCAAGCCAGGCATGCTCCGCGCCCACTGAAATCAAGCATGGCCGCCCCCCGCTGAAAACAGTGCGTCGAACGCATCGACGGCGGCGCGCGTCGGCCTGAATCGTTCGATGCCGGCACCAGGCCAATCCGGCCGCACGCCTCGCAAAAATAGATACAGGCTTGCACCGAAATGAGTGTCATAGTCGTAATTCGGCAGGCGCGCCTGCAGATATCGGTGCAGCGCAATCGTATAGATCAGCGCCTGCAACCGGTATGCATGGGCATCCATCGCGGCTGATAGCGCATGCGCGCGATACGCGTGCGACGAGTTGCCAAGATAGTTCGATTTCCAGTCGATAATCCAAAATCGGCCGCGGAACTCGACCACGGCATCGATAAACCCCTTTAGATACCCGTGCAATACGCCATCGTCGAGGACCATGCCGGCGATGCCGTGCGCCTCTAGCATTGTCGCAAACCGGCGCATATCGAGTGACGCAACCGGAAAGACAAATTCGAGTTCGGTCAACCGACGCGATGGATCCAACTCGCCAAGCATGAAGTCCGCTTCGAGCGGAGTATGCGCAAGATCCCGCAACAGGCGCGTCATCATCGCACTGAGCCGCTCCGTGCTCAACTCGCGCGAACTCACCGGCTGCTCGGTCAGCGCCTGCAAGATGGCAGTCGGCCAGCTCGAAGGATCGCGCAGATCCGCAAGCTCCAACAGCCGATGCAAACAGTCGCCCGCGGCCGGCCCCCGGGGGAAATGCAGGATGTCGTCGTCACGCAGCTCGGGCGGCGCACTAGTTGGCATCGGTTCTAAGTCTGCTGCAATCGCCTGCGCATCGGCCTGAGCGACATCGTCGTCGTGATCAGGTCGCGCGTGCAACACATCGTCGATATCCGGTAACGACCGTTGTCGCGTTGAGGCGAGCGAGCTGAAACTCGCGATCCGCCAGGCGTCGAAGAGACGGCGCGCCGGCACGCGTGCGTGCACGTCCACGTGTGCGACGCATCAGGTGGAGGCAACGGATCACGTCGGACCACGGTCGGTAGCGGCACGACGACGACGCCCTCGTCGTCGCCCGGCAACGCGCGCCAGCATGCCGCCAACGCGGCAGTCTCAGGTGGCGCATCCAACCATGCGTCGAAATGTATCGATCCGCCGGCAACGAGCCAGTTCAGCACACTTTGACGCGCCTCCTTCGTCGATGCATAGGCGCCGCTCGTGTAGATCCCCGCCACGAGATAGCACCGATACACGGCACGCGTGAGCGCGACATAGATCAGGCGAGCACGCTCGGCCGCCTGTTCACGCATCACGCCTCGATCGATGCGCTGCGCCTCGTCGCCATCGCAGCCGAAGTGCAGCACGGCAAGTCCATCCTCACGATGGTACTCGCGCGCCGCCGGCAACGCAGCGGACGGGGGCCCGGCACGCAATGCACCGTTGGTCAGGAACGGGCAGAACACCACGGGGTACTCCAGTCCCTTGGACTTGTGGATCGTCACAATCTGGACCAGATTTCGGTCTGATTCGAGCCGCAATTGCGTCTCGTCGCCGACGCCGGGATTCGCACGCTGCGCACTCAGCCAGCATAGCGTTGGCGCAATACCGGGATGTTCGCTGTCGCGAGCCTGGATCAGTTCGGCCAGGTGATTCACGTCGGTGAGCCGGCGTTCACCGTCGTCTGCACTCGCCAGGCGCTGCGCAATGCGCAGTTCGCGCATCACGATGCGCCACATCGGCGCAAAGCCGCGCTCGTGCCAAAGCAACCGATAGCCCGCAAACCGCTCCACCCACGATGCCGAGTCCAGCTCCGATGGCACCGGCTCGCATCGGCCAGCCGCGGCAGCGGCTGGCTCACCTTGCTCGATGGACCATAATGCCGCCGCGTCCAAACCGATCCAGTCCGTGGCCAATGCCGCTCGCAAGCGTCGTAGGTCCCCCGGCGTGTCGATCGCCAACAGGAGGCGTTCGAATTGCTCCGCGTCGATTGATGCGAACACCGAGGCTTGGGCAAGCTCCACGCTGCCAATGCCCCATCCGCGCAATACCCGTTTCATCAACATACCCTGCCGATGCGCTTGCACGAGCACGGCGATATTCGCCGGAGCGAGCGGCTCGGTGCCAATCGTCGCATCGCCCGCCCGCGCGTCGCGCATGAGCCGTGCGATCTCTGCCGCACACGCCTCAGCGGCTGCGCGCTCGGCATCCCGCTTGCTCAGTGGCGCGTGGTCCGGCAGCCACCATACTCTCAGGGCCGCCCCCCTGCCATCGCTTGCGCCGAGCGGGTCGTGCCGGTCGGCAAATGCCGGTCGCGACCTCATGGCGGCGCGCACCGGGTGGTAGTCGAGCCCATCGAGCACAAAAGCACGCGGGTTGGCACCGAACAACTGATTGCACGCAGCGATCAGTGCAGGATCGGACCGTTGATTGACGGCCAACGTGTAGCGGGCGCTGGCATGGGCACGCGCGTCCAGGTACGTATGCAAATCGGCGGCGCGAAAACTGTAGATCGCCTGCTTCGGGTCGCCAACGAGGAACAAGGGGCCCTTCGGCGCAAAAATTTGGTTAAAGATTGCGAACTGCAGCGGGTCCGTGTCCTGGAACTCATCGATCAGCACTGCAGGATAGCGCTCACGCAACGCATCGGCGAGCCAAGGGTGCGCATGCAGCGCATGATACAAATTGGCCAGCAGGTCATCAAACGACATGATCCGCGCGGTGCGCTTGCGTTCAGCAACGCTCAAGGGCCCGACACGCAGCCACTCGCGCACCAGCGCAAACCAACGACGCAAATGCATCGCTTGCTCTTCACGGAGCGCGGCCACCAACGCGTCCGCGCAGTCGAAGAACGGGTGTGCCGGCGGCTGGCATTGGACCTTGGTGGCAGCGGTCAGCGACGACGAAGTCAACTTCAACGCGTCCTTCGGAACCGGCGCATAGCGGTCGCCGCGCACAAAAAATCGCTCCCACGCCGCCAGCGCGGCTTGCACTTGAGCCGGCTTGTGCGTGCGTCGGTTCAACTGGGTGGCACAGTCGGCGAGCCGCTGCGCGATCTGCTCTCGCTCGGCGCGCCATAGGTTCTCGGCGCGGCCAAAATGATCGATCGCCGTATCGACCGTCGCATCACACGTTGGGTCGGTCCATACGAGTTCGGCCAATGGCTTTTTCAGACGTTGCGCGAGCAGCGCCTGCAGCACAGTGGGTCCAGCGCCTTGCGCAACGAGCCAGTGTGCGAATCCCGGCGTGCGTGCCGCTTCCGGTTCAACGCGCTCGCGCCAGAACTGCGCGGCGACATCGAAGCGCAGCGTGGTGTCGTCGGCTTCGGTCTCGAGCGCGAACGGCATCGCAGCCGCAAACGGCGCTTCTTGCAACGCACGTTGGCAGAACGCATGAATTGTATGAATTGCAGCCTGATCGAAACCATGCAACGCGCGCCGGATTCGCTTCAGCGCACGCTGCGTGGCCGTTTCCGGCACGTCGCCATTGACGATCCGCCCGATTAACCCAGTCACGAACGGGTCGTCCAGCGCGGCGCCATGCGCGAGCGCCTGCTCGAGTTGCATCAGACGCGCCCGGATTCGCTCGTGCAGCTCCGCAGTGGCCGCTTTCGTAAAGGTCACGACTAGGATCTGATCCGCTTGCAAGTCCTTTTCGAGCAACAGGCGTAGATAGAGCGCACAGATATTCCAAGTCTTGCCGGTGCCGGCGGAGGCCTCGATCTGCGTCACGCCATCGAGCGCGCACGCGAAGACGTCAAGCTCAAGCACGTCGGAGTTCATCAGGCATCCTCCGCCGGCTGCAGGTGCGCGAGCAGCGGTTCGAACACCGTCCTAGCAATGGCGACAAAGGTATCGTCCAATGTCATCGGCGTGCCGCGCAACGCGAGCTGGATCGCTGGATCATCGATCTCGCCGCCCGTACGTTCGTTCGACCACGCGTTGCGGGCTGCGGACTCGCTTTGCGACACGAGTAACCAAGCGCTTTTCGGAAAGAAACGCAACGGCGCGCGTAACCCGGCACGATACAGCGCAAGCAGCTCACCCAGGTACGCGTGCGGGTCCCGTGGCGTCGTGAGCACGAAGCGCTCGTCATCGCCGATCCACAGCGTCTGGCGAGAGGCGTGCGGACGTGCGGCACACCAGCACAAATGGCGCAGCCACGCATCGAGGTAATCACGAGCGGTCGGCCTGGCATAGCGGTAGAGTACCAATTCATCACGTGTCACACCGTCCAGCACGCCGGTCAACACCGTCGGCAACAGCACCGTCCCGCGCCACGCCGGCACCCGGTCCAGTAACGTCGATACGGACTCCAGCCGCTCAGGCCAGCGCGGGGTAACGTGGATCGAAAATTCGACCGGTTCGAGTCCGGTGCCAACCTGCCCCCGGATGTGCTCGGCCAGCTTGCTCAACGCCACTACCTCACGCTCGTGTATCGCACGTCCGGTTGCGCCGCCTGGCAATTCGGGGATCGCACGCGCGATTTCATGGGCCCGCTCGGCGTATGCCGATGACTCCACCAGCAACGGCAGCAAGCGCCCGGCGAGCGCATCGCGCCCCGCATAGTCGAACTCATACGGCTCGGTGTCGGGCAATGGGGCCTGCGCACGATGCAGCACGATACCCAGTCGTTCGCGCAGCAGCGCGCGTTGCGGATGACGCCAGAATCGCGTCAATTCATCCAACTCGATCGTCTCACGCCTATCGGGAGGCAGCGCGACGCTAAAAAACGGCGGCATGGCGTCCGCCTCCATTCGCCGTGTTGGATCGGCAAGCGCCGCGGCCACTTGCGCGCGATCCGCATCGTAGGTCAACAACGGGCCCTGCATCGAAAAATACGGCAGCGCGAACGGCTGCAACGGATGCTCCGTGACAAAACTGCGCCGCGCCAGTGCAATTTCGTCGAGGCTCGCATCTTCGCCCGCCTTCAACGACGCAAGGTGATCAAGCAGCTCGGCCACCAGCGCCGATGGCGGCAACTCGGCATTGTCGCGGATATTGCGGCCGGTATAGCTGAGTAGCAAAGTATCGCGTGCGGCCAACATGAGGTCCAGGAACAAGTTGCGCTCGTCATCGCGACGTTGCCGGTCGCCGGGTTGCGCAAACGCGGCCATCAAGTCGAACTCATCCGCACGCGCGCGCGTGGGCAACACGCCATCGTCGATACCCGCCATGCAAACGACACGGAACGGCACGCCTCGCAGGCTGGACAGCGGCGATATGGTCACCGCGCCAGACGGAACCCCACCGCGCGCCGGATCGTCGAGCACGGACAATAACGCCGTACGCAACACCGCCGCATGCAACGGTGTATGCGGCGCACCGGCTTCGATTTGTACGAAGAGCGCATCGAGTGCGTCGCGCAGCTCGCTCAATGAATCAGCATCCGGGCCGCGGGCATCGAAGAACTGCTCAAGCGCGGCGAGTAGCACATTACGCCACTGCGCAACCGTATGCGGTGTCGCGCACGCAAGCGCGAATGCATCAAGCTCGTCGACGAATTGCGCAAGCCGCCCAAGCAGCATGGCGTCGGCGCCGGTGGATGCCGCCACCGGCAACCAGTCGCCGACAGGCAGTGCATCGTCCGGCATCGCGTAGCCAAGAAACAGCCGCGTCAAAGCATCAGCAAACGTATGGCGAGCGCGGGGCGCGTCAAGATCGCGCTGCTCACGCGGCGCAAACGAACGGCGCGCACCGGCGTGCGCCAACCACCCTTGCACGGTGTCCAGCGCTACCGGATCGATGTCATAGCGTGCCGCAATCGCATCCACGCGTAGCCATTCGACCAGCGCGGAAGCGTTGACGTCACGCTCCGCCAGGGCCAACCAGTCCAGCAGCGTGCGCGCGAGCGGATTGGCTTGGGATGGCGGCAAGCCAGTGACGCGATACGGAATGCGGCGCGGGTCGCTCGGCGGCATCGCACCGAACACCGCGTCCACGATCGGCGCGGCAGCAATCAGGTCGGGCACCGCGATCAGTACGTCGGCTGGCGTCAAACTCGGATCCGCATCGAATTCGGCCAGCAGCCGGTCATGGAGCACTTCGAACTGCCGCGCCAGGCTGTGACAGACGTGAACCTCGATGCCGTCGCGCGCAGGCGGTGGCGACGGCGACACCGGATGCTCGAGCGACAGGATCGCATTTTGCACGACAGCGAGCCAGCTGCACGCCGGGGCCTCGACGAATTCGCTGCTCTCACCCGCCACCGCACCCTCGGTATGCTCATGAAGCAACGCGAGTTGCGCTTGTGTCTGCCGTCCCCACTCGGCCAGCAGTGGGTGCCCGACCGTCTGATAGTCGAGTTGCCCCGCCGCATCCAGCGCGTCGGCATGTCGTTGCGTAACGATGTCGAACCAATACTCGCGGCATGGATTGAGTGCATAGATCCGCACGTCGATCCAGCGCGACAACTCGCGCAGCAACTGCACATGCAGTGGTGGCATCGTCGGCAACGCGAATACGCTGACCTGCGCCGGCCAGTCCGCGCGCGCGATGTCGTCCAGATCCAATTGCGATGCGATTGATAGAAACCGGTACGCGGGCGGCGACATCCGTTCGGGCGCCTCGGCGCCAGCATCGTGCCCGCCGGCCAGTTCGTCCAGCACGTCGCGCCACAATTGTGCTTGCCAGGCCTCATCGGCGCGCTGTATCGGCGTCGCGCCGGCCAACCGTGGCGCGCCGCCCGGCTGGTGGCGCGGCGCGAAAATCGACTCGCCTGCCAGCCACTGGGCAAGCCAATGCGGACGATACGTCAGATAATGATCGAAAACGCAGGCGATGCGACGCGCCAGATCGAACGTCATCGCAGGATCCGCCGCCGACAGGTACGCGTCCAGTCGTGTCGAGGACACCTGGCCGTCGCCATCGCGCACCGTGTCACGCTGCGCAAGCCGCCGGTAAAGCCGCCATGCGAGCCGCTCCGGCGCGAACGGCGATTCGCGCGGCACGTCGATGGCGTCGACGCGCGCGATCTGTGCCCATAGCCACTGCGCAAGATAGCAAAATTCGACATTCGCGCACAGGCCAAACCGATCGGCATAGTCTAGTTCGAGCCGTCGGCGCACCGCAGTATTCGGCACGATGATCGGCTGCGGCCGCCACAGGTCGCCACCGATGCGCGCGAGGTCGCCCAACAGCGCCGCGGCAAGCGTCTCATAGCGGTTCGAGTAAAACAGTTCAAGCATGAAGCGGCGGATGAAGATCGCGACGCGTGACGGCCACATGGTCGCCCCGTCGTCAGTGAAAGACCCAAGCATAACAAAGCGCCCGCCGCACGCGAACCCGGCCGTTCGGCCTATTGTGCGCGACGGGCCCGCGGCGCTACGCTGTCCCGGTACGTTATCGGGCTGCGGGCCGGACGCCTGGCCGCCGGCGCCCCACGGAAAAATGTGATGGTACACACGCGCATGACTTCCGGCGGGTGCGAAAAACATCGGTGAAGTGCGCTAGACTCGCAGCATTGTGTGCCCACCCAAGCGTCGATGCGATACTCGATCGAAATCAAGAAATTCCTATACAGTCAGTATTTCTACGGTGGGCTTCGGATCGCGACCGGCATCTCGCTGCCGGCAGTGGTGTTGCTCGTCGTCTTTCACAATCGGGAGCTTGGCTTCACGATTTCGACCGGCGCACTGGGCGCATGCGTGGTCGATATGCCCGGGCCCCTGAAGTACAAGCACAACGAGATGCTCGCGTGCAGCATAATCGGGTTCTTCTCGGCGCTGGCCACCGGCATCGCGACCGCTCACCCGCTATCGCTGTGGCTGACGGTCGTACCGTTGACTTTCGTGCTGTCCTTGATCGTCGTCTACGGGAACAAGTGGCCGCAGATCAGCTTCGCGACGCTGTTCATGATGGTGGTGACGCTGGAGGAGCGCTTTACGCCGCTCCAGGCACTGGCCAATGCCGGTTGGATCCTGGCCGGCGGAATCTGGTACACGTACTGGTCGACGTTCGTGTCACGCTGGCAAATCCACCGGATCGAGCAACAGGCGATCGCCGAAAGTGTGTTCGCGTGCGCCGACTACTTACGCGCGCGCGCCCGTTTCTACGATCCGGCGCATGATCTGGATGAGTGCAACAGGCAACTGGTGGACAAGCAGGTGTTGGCCGTGGATCGGCAAGAGGCGGCACGCGACATCGTCCTGCGCAACTTGCCGAAGCTGCGCAGCGGGCAGCTCGACGCGCACCGCACGATGTTGTTCAATTTGTTCATCAATACGGTCGACCTGCACGAACTGTTTGTCGGTGCACACGTCGATCACGCGATGATCCGCGCGACCTTCGGTGGCTCGGACTTGATGATATTTTTTCGCGATCTGATCGAGAAGGCCGCGACCGACCTGGAGGACGTCGGGCTGGCCGTGCTACAGGATCGCCCGTCGGCACAGCGGATCAACGCGAAAGCGGAGCTGCGCGCGATCGAGTACGAGATCGAGTTGATGCGCAAGAAGGCCTTGCCGACCACCCATCCGGAGGCGTACTCGACGATCGTGTCGGCATTCCGGCGCGTCTGGAGCGCACAGCGACTGATCGAGCGCATGCACCGCAACACGCGCGTGGATATCAGCGCGCAAGACACGGAGATGCGAATCGACCAAGCGCTGTCGCGCTTCCTGTCGAGTCGACGCGTGCCGTGGATGCAGATCTTCTCGAATCTGACCATGTCTTCGCCGAGTTTCCGGCACGCGTTGCGCGTCACCGTTGCGGTGGCGATCGGCTTGTGGCTCGGCCGCCTGCTGCCGCTCACCAATGCGTACTGGATTGTGATGACGACCATCATCATCCTGAAGCCTGGCTACTCGCTCACCAAGCAACGCAATACGCAGCGGATCATCGGTACCACGATCGGCTGCGCGGCGAGCATTGCGCTGATTCTATCTGTGAAGGAGCCGCCGCTGCTGCTGGCTGTCATGTTCGCCAGCATGGTGATGAGCTACAGCCTGCTGCTGTTCAACTACACGGCCAGCGTCGTATTCACGTCGTCATATGTCCTGTTGATGTTCCACATGCTGGCACCCGGTAGCCTGCGCATCATCGGCGAACGCGCGATCGATACGGTGCTAGGCTGTGCGATTGCAATCGCCGCGAGCCACCTGTTTCCCTACTGGGAATACCGGCTGATGGGCAAACTCGTCAACGGCTTGCTCAGCGCCACCCGGCAATACCTGGAAATCTGCTGGTATGCGGGCAAATCGCGGACCGCAGCCGGCAGTGCAACGGACCAGGTTAAGCCACCCCCATCGGATCCGGCCGCGCCCGCGGACAAGAAGGGCAAGAGTAAGGAGACCAGCGCACTGGTTTCCAGCGCAACCGTGCAATCGACGTCGGCGGCCAGCGCAGCCGCGTCGGCGATCGACAGCGACATCCGTTACCGGCTCGCGCGTAAGAATGTGCATATTGCATTCGCCAACGTCGGGCAGGCATTGCAGCGCATGTTGCTCGAACCGAAGTCCGCGCAACGCTATGTCGCTGAGTTGAACGATTTGCTGGTGCGGGTGCACGCGTTGACGGCACAGATCACCGCGTCTGCGCCGCTAATGATGACGCTGTCACAGTCGCCGGCCCGCACGGCTGGAATCGTGGGGGCCGCCGGATGGGGCACCCAGCCCGTACCGGTCGTCGATGCGCAAGCGCTTGCGCCACTGCGCAAGGCGCTAGGCATCGTCCATGATAATCTGGTACAGGCCGAAGCGGGCGTCGCACCCCCTCCCGAGCAAACAAGCATCGTCAAACAGTTGAATCGTGAACTGGACCAGATGGTCGTCGATGCGGAACGCACGCGCAACGAATCGTCCGACGTGGCGCATGAGCTTAGGGGATTGGCATACCAATGCAAGCAGATGGTGGGCGCATCGTTCCTTATCCGCAAGGATGCGAGCGTCATCAAGTTGCCGACATAGGCATCGGCGCTGTTCCAACATAGGCGTCGGTGCCGCTAATGGCTCCGGGGCGCCGGCATGGCTCTGCCGCCATGCCTGGCCGCGCTCGGCACCCGCATCGAGCCTGATAGCTGATACGCAGGCAGCGTCGGCTACGCGCGGCCCGCCGGCGGCGCGCGGCCAACCAGCGATGCGATCGCCAACAGCAGATCGGCCGGATCGACGGGCTTGGCTAAGTGCGTCTGAAAGCCGGCCATCAGTGCGCGCCGGCGATCATCGCCGCGGACCCGGCCGGACAATGCCGCGGCCGGCGTCATCCCGCCTCGTGCCGCCTCGCGCTCGCGCAACTGGGCGATAAATGCGAAGCCGTCTTCCTCCGGCATGCCCAAATCGCTGATGACGACATCGGGCGTGCCGTCGTCGAAGACCTGCCACGCATCGCGCACAGACGCCACCGCGCTCACCTGCGCGCCGCGCTCCTCGAGCACGCGGTGCACGAGTTCGCGAGCATCGGCTTCATCTTCGACCACTAGCACATGAACACCGTCCAGGCGCGGTAGCACCGTATCCGGCTGCGCGCTGATCGGTGCCACTGCGCCGCGGCGCGTGTCAGCGCCGGTCGTCACCGTGGGTAGCGTCACCGTAAATGTCGCGCCGCGCTGCTCGCCGTCACTGGCCGCGGTGATATGGCCCCCATGCATCTCGACCAATTCCTTAACGATCGACAAGCCCAGCCCCAGGCCGCCAAACTGGCGTGTGGTACTCGCGTCCTCCTGTCGGAAACGCTCAAATACGTGCGGCAGGAATGCTTCGCGGATACCGCAGCCGGTATCGCTGACGACCAGTCGCGCCTCGCCGTCGCCGCTGGTCAGTGTGACCGCCACCCTTCCACGCCGGGGCGTGAACTTGATCGCATTGGTCAGCAGATTCCAAATGATCTGCTGCAACCGAGCGGGATCACCATTGACCACTGCCGGCGCGCCGAGCACCGGCATGACGCGAAGCTCCTTCGCGTCGGCTGCTAGCTGCACGGTCGCGATCACGTCGGTGATCACATCGACCAGTTCGACGCGCTGCACATTGAGCCGCACCTTGCCGGCCATGATGCGCGACATGTCTAGCAGATCGTCGATCATCTGCGATTGCAGCCGCGCATTGCGGTGGATCACCTGCAAGCCCTTCTCGACGCGAGCGGGATCGGCCGTCACGCAGCAGCAACTGGGCCCATCCGACGATGGCATTCAGCGGCGTGCGCAGTTCGTGCGACAGCGTGGCGACGAACTCGTCCTTGAGCCTGGATGCCCGCTCCGCTTCCGAGCGAGCCTGCCGCTCGTTTGCGAGCAAATGCTCACGCTCCTGCGCAGCTAGCTTCTGATCGTCGATGTCGGTTGACGTGCCAAACCACTTGCTCCCCGGCCGCCACCTCCAGCAGCGGTACAGCGCGGCCCGGGTCTTGAACCAGCGCCATGCGCCGTCGGCGGCCCGCAGCCGATGTTCGACATCGTAATCGCTGCTATCGCGCAAAGCGTCGGCCCAACGCTGTACGGTACGCTCGAGATCCTCAGGATGAACCAATGCATCCGGCCACACGTGGCCAAGCAGCGAAGGCGCATCCATACCCGTGTAGGACAGCAACTGCTTGG